>JAAWKD010000020.1 GCA_022797215.1 Clostridia bacterium | reverse complement strand
TCCTAAGCCTCTAAGAAGTACTTTAATATATTATATCATTTTTTACAAAAACTAAATTCAGGTTACTACTTACATGGAATTTACTTTTTTAATTAAGGTCATAGAATTTTTTTTCCTATATGCTTGCAATCTAAATTATTTGATTATATAATATAAGCTATGGATATGCTACTGTAGCTCAGTTGGTAGAGCAACAGATTCGTAACCTGTAGGTCGGCAGTTCGATTCTGCCCAGTAGCTCCAATTATTTTATTTCAGTTATTTATTTTCAGATGATTTTTCAATAAATGTCCAAGTTTAATTTTAAAGGAATGTATAATTATAGAAAAAAAGCCTTGCCTATTCTTCAAATCAATTTATATATACTAATATTATTATGTCGCATTTCAAGGAATTTTGCTTTTTTTCAAAAGGGCTATTCAAAAACGAAAATTAGTGATATGATATATAAAATAAAAATAAACGAGGATGTTAAACAAATGTGAAAGCGCAAAGTGTCATGAAGAACTTCTCAATTAAGTAATTACAGTATGTACTTACTTGATTGGCTTAAATGAATTTTAATTCATAAAAGAAAGCCAGTAATTTTCATACTGTTTTTTTCTTTAATGGTTGTTCATAGTTGATAAGTCAATTATCTTTTCTCAACTAACCACCTAAAAGGTTCTAATTATTCTGATTCTCAAACCTGTCAAAGCAAATAAATTTTATGACAAATTTATTTGTTAAACTTCTTTCTATCTCTCTTGTAATTTTCTCTAACATTTTATATAATGTTCCTATGACAAGTTTTATTTTAAAGATTATTGCAATGGCTACTATGGTAGTAGACCACTTTGGCGATGTCTATTTTAAGCAGATTAGTTGGATGAATTTAATAGGAAGAATTGCCTTCCCTATTTTTGCATTTCAGATTTCGGAAGGATATCTTCATACTAAAAATCTTAAGAAATATTTCTTAAGACTATTTTTGTTTGCTTTAGTTTCGCAATTACCTTTCATGTTGTTTTATTCTCTTTATATAAATACTCCAGATAAAATTACGTTAAATATATTTTTTACTTTATTAGTTGGATTATTGACTATCTTTTTATATGATAAAATACATCATTTACCATTAAATATTTCTAAAAGTCCAAAAGCCAACACTATTTTCACTCAATTCCTCAGTTTCTTTGCAGTTATTTGCCTAGGATCTTTAGCACAAGTTCTCCATTTTGATTATGGTTTCTTTGGAATAGCTATTATTTTTCTTTTCTATTTATTTAGAGAAAATAAAATAGCTATGGCTTTTTCTTTTATTACTGCTTGCCTTTTAAAATATGGTATCCCTTATATCTCGTCTGGTTTTAACCCTTGGTATATTGTTCTAACTGCTTTTACTATATTACCGATTATATTTATTTGCTTTTATAACAAAAAGCAAGGTAAAAAAGTTAAATATTTGCTTTATCTTTTCTACCCTGTTCACTTATTGATTTTATATTTTCTATTTAGATAGCAACTATTTGCTATCTATTTTTGAGTAGCAAAATTGATGCCTCTTGCTACTACACTAGACATATTTTCGATTAGTTCATCAATCTCTTTTGGAGTTACAATAAAGTTATAGTCTGCTGGTTGTAAGACTTCTTTAATCATTTGATATTTGTCTTCTTCTTGTAATTGATTTAAAAACTCATTAGAATGTGCTTCTTCTTGTAGTCTTTGGATAAATAGATTCAAACTATCTGCTGCAATTGTTGCTGCTTCTACAACTGTTGGAACTCCTATTGCAATAACAGGTATTCCTAAAGTATCTACTGTTAATTCTTTTCTTGTATTCCCAACTCCTGCTCCTGGTACAATCCCTGTATCTGCTATTTGTACTGTACTACTAATTCTTTCAATACTTCTGGAAGCCAAAGCATCAATTACAATAATTAATTTAGGATGTACATTATCCACAATTCCTTTTAAAATTTCTACTGTTTCTATTCCTGTTGTTCCTAAAACTCCTGGCGACACAGCACTTACTGGTCTAGTATCTTGTTCTAGTACATCTGGCATATAGGTTAAAAGATGCCTTGTAATGTCAATGTCTTGTATCACCTTAGGACCTAATGCATCTGGTGTAACATACAAATTCCCAAGTCCTACTACTAAAATATCTTCTTGAGGCTGAATTAAATTACCTATTAAAGTTTTTAATTCTTGTGTAACTGCCTCTGATGCTTTTTGTATTTCTTCCTCTCCTGCTATTTTCAATTCTTTAATGTCTATTGTAATATAATTTCCTTGTTTTTTCCCAATTGCTTGCTCTCCTTCTTCATTTAGCACACTTACTCTAGTAATTTTAATTGTTTCTCCTAATTGCTCTTCCTCTGTTTTTAAGCCATTAATTTCATTTGCAACATTATTTGCCTTACGATATAGGTCACGCCTCTCCAAGGCTAAGTCAGTTCTAAAGTTTATCATAAAATACCACCTTACTCTTCTTTTATACATTGGTTATATAATCCCAATCCATCTTTAAATCCTTGCTTATAGTTTTTTTCACTATAATAACTAATTTGTATTTCATAGTTTTCTATTAGTTGTTCTATTTCTTGAATAATTTCTTCTTTCTCATTACTATTTTTTTGTTTCTCTACTAGTTTGTCTTCTATTTGATATTCAATTTCTTCCAATTGAATGTGATTTAATTGTGATTCTAATTCTTTTCTATCTTGTTTGCTCTCTTGCTCTATATCTTCTTGCCTCATTTGATATATTTTATCTAGCATATCTATTTTTTCTTTTGTTTTTTTCTCTTGTTCCACTTTTTTACCTCCTTTCTTCTTATGTTGATTGCTTTATTCCTATTATGTCAATAACTTTTTGTTTTATACTGTTTTATCTTCGATATTTTTAAGAAATAATCTAATAGAATTTAAACTTTTCTATGAACTAACTTTCTTGATACTAACTTAAATTTTGATTATAAATATAGCATTTTTATTATAGCTTTCTTTGTCCCATTTTACAAGGAAAATCGTATGACATTTTTCGACACCTCTTTTACTTATTGGTATCATTATTATTACCCCTATAGTATATTTCTTGTTTTGATTTAAGTGTATATAATTAAATTGTCGAATTTTATAAATATTTTAAGGAAAGCGAGACCAAAAATGAAAAATGATTTAGAAATAGGAAATCGAATTAGAGTAGTTCGTGAGGAATTATGCATGAGTAGAAATACATTTTCTGAAAAAGTAAATATCTCTGAATCTTATTTAGCTCAATTAGAACTAGGAAATAAGTCTATTGGAATTAACACCTTACTTGCTATTTGCGACTATACAGGTTGTTCCTCAGATTATCTTTTATTCGGCGAGGAAGGACATAACGACACTAGCAAAAAGATTATTCGTATTGTAAATCATTTACCTGAAAAGTCTTTAAACCTATCTTATGAAATTCTTCGTTCTATTAAAGCCCATTCTGATAATTAATATAAATGACTTTCTAATTGCTTTAGTAGTTAGAAATCATCACATGCTTTAGCATAAAAGGAGAAGTTTAGCCAAATTAACTTTGAAATAATCAAAGATTAATTTATTAAACTTCTCTCTTATTTCGAACAGTATCTACACAAAATTGCCTCTAACCCTATCTCTAAATCAATCAATCCTATTTTATAGTTTGCATCTAGATTCATTATTTCATCTAATATTCTTCGTAAATCTTGTTCTTCAAAAAATCTTGCTTGTGTCTTATATTTCGTTACTAAAAACATTTGATTAGGCTTTAAGTTCATACTAGTGGCTATATCTTGATGATACTTTTCTGCTATTTTAATAATATACAATTTCTTAAAGTGATTATATAAAGTAACTAGAATTTTTTGAACTGGCTCTTTATTGGCAAGTAATCCTCGATAAACTTCTAACGCTTTTCCGTGTTTCTTTTTTGCCCAAATTATCTGTCAAGTCAAAAATAACAGCTTGTATTTGCTTGATACAAAGTTTATCAATATCTTCCTTTGTAATATTTCCTCCTGTTCCCTTATACTCTATTAATTTCCTTAGCTCATTAATCAGTTCTTGCATACTTGTTCCACAGGACTCTACTAGATATTTGGCAGTATTATCATCTAAACTAACCTGGTAAGCATTTACTATTTTTTTCAAATTAGCTACTAATTCTGGTAATTTTAAAAGTGCAAATTCTTTTACTTCTCCTACCTTTTCTATTATTTGATATAAAGTATTTTTCTCTGCCTCTTCTTCTATAAAAATAAGTTCTACTGTTTCTTGCAATTCCTGTTCATTAGTCTGGATATAATTTGCAATTTTTTCTGGCAAAGATAATTTTTCTTCTAACACGCTTTTTTTCTTTTTAGTTTCCTTAACTTCTTTAGATACCTTAGATTTGCTAGTCGTTTTCTTTTCTTTTTTGAAAAGCCCTGTATTTTTTGCAACAATCAATTTTCTAGGAAAGCCAAATGCTGGAGTTTCTAAATCAGAAATCAATTCTTCAACATTAGTATCATCAATTTGAATATAATTAATTCCTTGAACTAGCTCTCCAAAGTCCTTCTTTATCTTTTTTACTTTACTTTCTAAAATATATCTTTCTTCACCAAAAAACAAGTATATCATTTTGTTCTCCTTTTGTCGCACAAACTAACGTCCCCAGTGTGACATTTTATAGTTTTGCTGCGAATTTTGCTGAATGTGCATGGCAAATTGCTGCTGCCATACTATCAGTAGTATCATCTAATTTAGGTAAATTTTCTACTCCTAAAATAGCTTTTACCATTCTTTGCACTTGTATTTTATCAGCTCTACCATATCCTACTACTGCCTGCTTAATTTGGAGTGGTGTATATTCATAAGTTGCAATACCTTTTCTACATCCTACCACCAAAATCACTCCTCTTGCTTGTGCTACATTAATAGCAGTTTTAGCATTATTGTTGAAAAATAGCTCTTCTACAGAAATAGCATCTGGTTTATATGTATCAATTATTTCTTCTAATTCATTATTCAATTTTAGTAATCTTTTTGGGAAAGATTCACCAGCTTTTGTCAGTACAGCCCCTGACGTAATTAACTTAAACTTATTTCCCACATAATCTATAATGCTATATCCTGTAATAGCAAATCCTGGATCAATTCCTAGTATTCTCATTTCATTTTTTCCTTTATCTATGTTCTTCTTATTGCTTTATGTTTCAAGTAAAATACTTGAATTTCGTCCTAATTTAAGGTATAATATTATATGTAAATTGCTAATTGCATTATTTTTTGGAGGTAAATTTTATGACTCAACGGCAGCGCTACTTTGTTTTAGCTTTTGCATACATCTTTTTGTGCATTCTATGCTTATTTTCGGGGTTCTTTATGTCATTTACCCTTTTTGGTTATCTCACTATTCAGAATGTACATTTATACCTCAAATCAGACTAAGCTTTAATCTGATTTCCCCACCCTATGGTGGGATTTTTTTGCTATCGCCATACCTTATTAAATTTTAATCATCTTTATGATAATTTACAATAATTCTAAATATCTCTGCAACGGACCATCCCTGTGCAAAGCATCCCTTTGCCTCATATGGCTTTGTAGAGTCATATATTTCACTAATACTTCCGACAAGTTGACCTTTGATACATTTCTTTTGTAAATGTTTTTTCAATTTGTTGTACTAACTTTGTATATCTTTCTTGATACTCTTTTTTCTTTGTTTTATTCTTCTCATGGCTCATAACAGCAATTAAGCTATCTATATAAATTCCAAGTAACCAAGGCCAAGTAATACCTTGATGATAAGACATATCTCTTTTAATAACATCTCCCTCATAAATTTCTCGATAGCCTGGTTCTCCTTTTGCTAATGTTTTTAGTCCATAAGGTGTTAATAACTTTTTAGTTACTGTTTCAAGAACTTGCTTAGCAATATCTGATTGTGGATCAATTACTGGATAATACAAGCCTATTGCAAATAATTGATTTGGTCTTATTTTATTATCTCCTACTAAATCATCTAAAGATTTCCTTTTCTTGTTATAGAACTTTTCTTCAAAACTTTTTTTACATTTTTTGGCTAGCTCCGCATATTTCTTTTCTAGTTCTTTTTCTTTATATAGTTTTGCAAAGTCAGCCATAATGCAAAGTGCATTGTACCATAAGCTATTTATTTCTACTGCTTTTCCATTTCTTGGTGTTACTACTTTTTCTCCAATCTTAGCATCCATCCAAGTATTTTGAATATATGGAGTCCCAGAGGATAATAGTCCATCTTGCATATCTAAATGAATATTATTTCCATCTAAGTCAATTCCTTCAATATATGCTTCTACTACTTTTTTCAAAGTTTCATATAAATGGCTTTTTAGTAATTCATAATCGTGTGTATAACTTAAATATTTTCTAACTTGCTCAAATAATAGTAATGAGGCATCCACACTATTATATAGAGGTCTACTGTCATAACCTGAATATCCATTTGGTACTAAACCATATTTAATGTCCCTAATACATGTTAATAATACTTCTTTTGCTACTTTAAATCTTCTAGGAATGAGCACTAACCCTTCAAAGGAAATCAAGCTATCTCTACCCCAGTCTAAAAACCAAGGATAGCCAGCAATGAGTGTGTATAATGCAAAAGATGGTCGATATACTACAAAATTATCAGAAGCAATCATAAAATTTCTTATTAACTCTTTATACTCTTCTGTATATTGCTTTTTTGGTTCTAATAAATAAGAGTCATATAAATCACTAGTAATACGGATAATTTCTTGATTTACCAAATTCCTTCCATCTAACTCTTCTATATTTTCCTCTAAAGAACAAATAAAGGTAATATATTTTTCTTCATTTGCTCTTATTTTAATTTCATAACTCCCTGAAACCGCTAGGTTTTCCTCACAGTCTAGCCCTCTTTTTTCCTCTTCTACATAATACATATTTTGAAAGGTATCGTTTTGATGTTCTTTATAAATCCCCTCAGTGGCATAGAAATATACTGGTTTAAAAGATTGTCCATTAATAACTAACTTTACTTTTCTTTCCTTTATTTCTTGTTGCAATGAAAAAGTAGTATTGGGGGTAGTTGCATGAAAATCTCTAAAATGAACAATTGGAGTTACTGTTAATTTAGTTCTTTTTTCATTATTTCGAATATGATACAAAATACAAACTGTATTTTTTCCATAATCCATACAGATGAACTTTTTGATAGTTGCTCCATCTACTTCATAAGTAAAGATAGGAATATATTCCTTTTCAAATTTAACAAGATTTTTATATCCCTCTGAAATATAATTTTTACAAATATTTGAATAAAGTGGATATTCTATTCCTCCACTTTCAAAACTTTCGTCTACCTTAGAAAGAATTAAATGCCTTCCTCCTGGTGCTTGAAAAGGCGCAACTAGCAGTCCATGATATTTTCTGGTATTAATACCTAATATCGTTGAACTGCTATAACCACCTATTCCATTTGTAATAATCCAGTCATTCTTAATTCCATTTTCTAATGCTAGTTGTTCTTTTTCATATTTCATTTGTAACTTCCTCCATCATTTTTGATGTTTATATCCTTGGTTCTATATTTCCCTTATTTATTTTTTAATTGTTCTTTTCTTAATGCTTACTGGTTTTTAGTCTCTTTCCTTGTTTACGACGATTTTTATTATGTCCTTTTTGTGTTAACAATTTACTTGCTAAATCCATAAAGTCATTATCTTCTTTTTTACTTTTTGACTTACTTGTAGTTTTGCTAGTAGTCTTTGTATTTTTTGAACTACTTGTCTTTTTGGCAGTTCCCGACTTACTTTTACTAGATGTACTACTAGTTTTTGCTTTACTTCCTTTTTTCTTACTTTCAGTAGCTTTTCTTGCTGCTTCTGCTTTATCATTTTCTTTTTCTATGTATTTTTTAATTACTGAATTTTGTGCCTCTTCAAAGGACATTCCATTTTTTACTTTCATTCTGATTTCAGCTTCTTGCATTGCTTCTAATCTATCTTTATATTTTTGGAAGTATTTACTTTCTCCTCTTTCTGGTCTTCTCTTTTCTTTTCTGAAGCTTGTATCACTTTCTTTCAAAGACTTTTTAGCAGTTTTTAATCTATCATTCAATAATACATATTTTGTATCATTTTGCATATCTCTAAATTTTAAGTCATCACAAATTAGTTGTATGATAGAAGCTGCAATAGCATCTGGATTATGTCTAATATATCCATCTTGTACATATGAAATTTCTCTTTGCATTAAGTTAGCACCTAATGCTTTTGTTTTTGTGCTATCTATTTCTACTAAATCTTGTCCTTGCATATTATATTTTCTAATATATTCTGGTACTAATTCACCAGTATCATAAATACAGTATTCAATAATTCCTTTTCCCGCATGGTCTATAATTGCTTTAATATGATCTGATAGTGTATAGGCATCTGTTTGTCCTGGTTCTGTCATTAAGTTACTAACATAAACTTTAAATGCTTTACTATCTTTAATTGCTTTTGCAACACCTTTTACTAGTAAATTTGGTATCACATTTGTATATAAACTACCTGGTCCAATGATAATAGCATCAGCTTCTCTTATTGCATCTAATACCCCAGGTGCTACTTTACAGTTTGTCGGATTAATAAAAATTCTACTAATTTTTGTTGTTTTTGAGCTTACTGCTTCTGGTATCTTATCTCTACTTTCAATAACAGATCCGTCTTCTAATTCTGCACAAATTTGAATTGGTTCAAAAGTAACTGGTAATACTTTTCCTGTAATATTAAAAACTTCACTTGTTCTAGCAATTGATTTTGTGAAATCTCCAATATAATTTTTCATACCTAGTAAAGAAATATCGCCTAAAGAAAGATCTTTTAAACTTCTTTCTGTAAACTGATAATTCATATATTTTTCCACTTCTTCTTCATTTTTGGCTAAGGCAACAATGCTTTCTTTAATGTCATCTAATGGCATTGCTTGTAAAATTCTTCTAGATTCTGGAACTATCTCTCCATAATCTGATACTGTTACAATAGCAGTAATATTATCCGTGTAATTTTTTAAGCCTTTTAAAACAGAATTTAGCCCCGTTCCGCCACCAATTGCTACAATTTTTGGACCTTGGTCATAAACCTTTTTATTATAAATTAAGCTATTTACTTTTGCATCATTATCTACTCTTTCATCTGTTTCTTGCACAAATAATTCTAGAGTTCTTTTTTGCATATGTACCATACCTAGAATAACAAAAATAAATCCAACTACAAAATAAACGACATATTGAGCAAGAGGTGCAAAGTCTAACCTTCCTTCTCCTTCACCTTCTAATATTTTAGCTACTCCATAAAATGCTATTAACATTCCTAATAATATTAAAAATATCCAGCGTTTCATCTTTGCTCCAGATCGAAACCACCTAAAAAAACCTTTCATGATATAAAACCTTCCTATTCTAAAAATTAAATTGAATCTTTCTTCTTTCTTCTCTTTGTTTATCTTTTCTTTGTCTTAACTGTAAATCCAACCTTATCTTTAGAATTCTCCTAGTAGTTCTACTTCTAGTTCAATTTGCTTGCCAGTTTGCTCCAATACCGTTTCTTTTACCTGTTCTATAACAGCTAGTACATCTTTAGCAGTAGCATTTCCAGTATTAACTACAAACCCTGCATGCATAGGAGATACTTGAGCCTCTCCTACCTTATATCCTTTTAATCCACATTCATCAATCAACTTAGCAGTAATAAAATCTGTCCCTCTTTTAAATGTACTTCCTGCTGATGGAAACATAAGTGGTTGTTTCTCTTTCCTACTTTGGGCATACTCTTCCATTTTGTTTTGTATTTCTTGTTTCTCTCCATAGGAAAATTTCATTTGTGCTTTTATAATTGTCAAAGGCTCCTCACAAAAAATGCTATGACGATAAGAAAAATTACATTCTGCATTTGATAGTTCTTTTATCTCTCCCTTTTGTGTTAAGCAAGTCACCTTCTGAACACAATCCTTCATTTCTCCACCATAGGCTCCTGCATTCATACGGATAGCGCCCCCTATTGTTCCAGGGATTCCTCCTGCAAATTCAAATCCAGTAATGCCTTCTTTAGCTAAAGAATAGGATACTTTTCCTAATGTTTCTCCTGCACCTACTATTATCATAGCATCCTCTTTTTCTATTTCAAATTGTTGAATAGCAACACAAAGAACAATTCCTCTAATTCCCTTGTCTCCAACTAATACATTACTGCCATTTCCTAATATTGTAAGAGGAATTTGATATTGTTCTACTAGTTTTAAAATCACTTGAATTTGCTCCACCTTTTTTGCAATTACATACAAGTCTGCATTTCCACCAATTTTAAAGTTCGTATGTTTCTTCATTGGTTCGTCTATTTTAATCTGTTCTTCTGGTAGTTCTTTGATTAAAAATTCATAAATTTGATTTTTTTCCAATCAGCTACCTCCTAATGATATAAGATTTTGAAAATACTTATAAAATTTACTACTAAATTGTACCATTTTTGCATACAATTTACAAGTCATATATGAAAGTTTATCAGTAAAACATATGCTAAATCTATAAAAATATGCAATTTCTTGTTAGATTTTGCAATTATTTGTCGGAAAAGTATTGCAAAAAAATATAGAATGCGATATAATAGGTAGCATATAAGTAAATAAATGATCATCTAATTGCTTTAGTAATTAGTAATCATGATACACTTTAGTATAAAAGAGGAGGGAACTATTATGTTCTGTAAACAATGTGGAAAACCAATTGACGATGGTCAAGAACTTTGTGAGGATTGCAAAAATGCTGCTAATTCAAATAATCAAGGATCATCTCAAACGGTTAATGTTAATGTAAACAGTGGAAACACTGGAAATATGAATCCACAAGCTAAATCAAAAATGGCCGCTGGATTATTAGGTATCTTTTTAGGTGCTTTTGGTGTTCATAACTTTTATTTAGGATTTACTGGAAAGGCAATTGCACAATTATTAATCACTGTTTTAAGTTGTGGTATGTTATCATTTGCTTCTGGTATTTGGGGATTAATTGAAGGTATCTTAATTCTAACAGGAAGTATTAGTGTAGATGCTAATGGAAATCCATTAAGAGATTAAATATATGAATAGACTAAAAAACGGTTTAATATTATTTATTTTAATTAGTTTTTTAAGTTTAGTAACAGTTATACCAGTAGCTTGTCTTTTTAAAACAGTTACTGGTATTTCTTGTTCTGCTTGTGGAATGACAAGGGCATTTTTAGCTATTCTACATTTTGATTTGTTAGAAGCATGTTATCAGAATTTACTTAGTATCCCCTTTTTTCTTTTTCTCATTTTCTCTATTTTTATGCTATTAAAAGACTTTGTGCAAAATCGTTTTTCTTATCTCCCTCGCCTTTTACAATTTTTAGACCACTATGGTTTTATTCTTATCATTTTATTAGTAATTAGTTTTATTTTTAATAATTTAAAATATTAAAAAAAGAGTTTTTATGTGCTTTATATCACTAAAACTCTTTTTTATGTTAAATCATTTATATTTACGCCGCTATAATTAAATTAACAAAATAAGTTACACAAGTAGCACCTGCAAGGATGATTGCTCCTACTTCTAATGCTCTTGAATCTTTCTTTGATGGGTCTTTCAATTCTTTTTCATCTTTATAGTATGTAGAAAGAACTGATACAATAATTCCTACTATAGCAATGATGAATGCTGGTAATCTAATGTTGTCAAAGAAAGACATCATAACACCTATAATGCTTATTCCAAAAGAGATAACTCCTATCATAACTCTTTTCCTCCTTCTTTTGTATATTAATTCATTTGCATTATATCATTAGTGATTTTTATTTGCAATATTTTTAGACAATTTATCTTCTTTTTCTTCTTTTAGGCTTTCTAATATGTTTAACTATGTATCCTACAACTCCAACTCCTATAACAACTTCGCAAGTATATCTAACATAATCTACCCAACTTTTTTCCTTTTCTTTTGTTGTTTCTCCCTCTTCTATTTTTTCTGCATCTTCATTGTCTTTTAAAATACCTACTATGCTGTTATCTTGTTCCGTATCCTCATTACTGTCTATCTCATCTTCATCCTTTTGAATCGTATTTTGGTCTACACTATTTTCCTCATTCTTTGACGTATTTGTTTCATTTGAAGTTTTATTTGTTGTAGAACTATTTGTTTCTGGACTAACTTCTACATTTTTTCCTTTTATTGGAATAGTTATAGATTTTCCACCAACATTTTTTTCTTCATTTCCATCTGAAATTTCGAAATCATTTATTTTAACCCATGCATTTTTTCCTGCTTTTGCATTTACCTTAAATGTAATTTTAAATACATTTTCATCCTTGGTGGCAAATTCATTTTTAACTGCAATTAATCTGCCTATCGAATCATTATGCATTGGATCTGACCATTTATTTTGTCCTTCTATTTCTAATAATGTTAATGAATTTTTGTCATATCCTAATATGGCCCCTATTGCAATAATTCCCTTTGAAGATTGTAGATTAGTCACTTTTACAGAAACAGAAAACTTTTCTCCATTATTTACTTCTTTTTTAGAAGTACTTAAATTTACATTACAGTCAATTTTTGCATAGGTTTTGTTAACAAATATTGCTGCTAACAATAACATCATAAATACTACACTTATTTTCTTTAGTTGTTTCATCTTCCTATATTTCTCCTTTTTATGATTTTATTTGAACGATTTTTATTGTAGCATAACCAAATTATTTTAACAACTATCTATTTTAAATTAGATTTATATTATAAAAACTCCAATTTATCAACTGGAGTTTTTATTCTGGCTCTCCGTGTTGGACTTGAACCAACGACCTATCGGTTAACAGCCGAGCGCTCTACCAACTGAGCTAACGGAGAATATTTAACTTTCCTTATTATAGTATATATGATAGACAAGTGCAATAGATTTTATACAAATTTTTGCAAAAAGTTTTAGTTTGTTATTTCTCCCTTAGATTAAATAATTACCAAGAGGAGTAATTCCTCCAATTACTCCTTTAGTATTTTCTTAAAAGCAGTTGGTAAAGCATATTCTTTCTTTAGTTGGTCTGGATGTAGCCAAATAAACTCTGTGTTTTCCTTTTCTATACTTACTTTATATGCCACCATTTTCCATGTAATATGGGTAAAAATGTGTTGATATTCTCCCATATTCTGTACTTGTTTTACCTTTAAACTCCATTGTTTTAATGCCTCTTTAACCGCTTTTATTCCTTCTATTTTCTCATCCAAATTGGGAAGTTCATACATTCTAGCTAATATTCCATTTTCCTTTCTTTTGCGAATTGCAATTTTTCCATCTTGACTAATTAAAAGAAATATTGTTTTCTTTTCTTCTTTTCGTTTTACTTTCTTTTCTCTTACTGGAATCTCTTGTATTAAATCTTTTCGATAAGCAATGCACTTTCCTTTTAGGGGGCATATATTACAATTCGGTTCGCCATTTGGTAAACATATTATTTCTCCTAGTTCCATCAACGCCTCATTAAAATCTCCTGCTTGAAAGTTCCTCTTTTGCTTTAGCATAAGCTTTTTTAATTGTTTTGTAAATTCCTTTTTGGTTTCAGGTAGTAGAACATCTTTCCTACTTTCTAAAACTCTTGAAAGAACTCTTAACACATTGCCATCTACAGCTGGTACTCTTTCGTTATATGCAATAGAAGCAATAGCTCCTGCAGTATACTCTCCTATCCCTGGCAACTTAACTAATTCCTCATAAGTATTTGGCATTTCTCCATGATACTTATCTTCAATCATTTTAGCAGCCTTTTGTAAATTTCTAGCTCTGTTATAATATCCTAACCCTTCCCATAGTTTTAATAATCTTTCTTCTGAAATATTGGCTAAGTCATGAACTGTTGGTAATTCTTCCATAAATCGTGCATAATATCTCTTCACTGCTTCTATTCTAGTTTGTTGTAACATAATTTCAGAAATCCAAATACAATATGGATTTTTGTTCTCTCTCCACGGTAACATTCTTCTATTGTTTTGATACCATTCTAGTAATGGCTCTACTATTTCTTTTAATTTCTTGTACATGTTTCTTCTTCCTATTTATCAATATATAAAATGAACCATACAACTCAATGCTTGTATGGCTTTTTGTTCTGGCGGAGTGAGTGGGATTCGAACCCACGGCCCCCAAAAAGAAGGTACTGCAGTTCCAGTGCAGCTCGTTATGACCACTTCGATACCACTCCATTTTAATTAACGAACTTTATTATATAATAAAATCCTATAGAAATCAATTCTTTTCTATAGGATTTCATTTATTCTATTTTTTTCTTCTCAAAATCCAATTTTTTTCTACCGTTATTGGCAATTCCATCAAAATAGTTTGCCCTGCTTTTCCTGGATTAACAGTTTCTATCCTCATTTCTGTTTCAGTATCCCATAAATCTTTAATTTCAAAAACTACTGGTTCTATTTCACCAGGAATAAGAATTTCCATAGTATCACCTATTGTTAATTTATTTCTAATTTCTATCAAGTACCTTTTATTCTCTTTATTTTCTAAAACTTTTCCCCCAAACTCATAATCTGGATTATATTGCTTTCCTTCATATTCTTGGAAATCTTTGTTATTTCTATCATTGAAATAGAAAGTAGTTAATCCTCTTGTTTTCGTTTTTTCTAATTCCTTTAGATATTTTGTATAATCATAATGCTCAGGATTTTTTAAATAGTCATCAATTGCATTACGATAGCTATTGACAACAGAGGCTAAATAATATTCTGTTTTTAGTCTTCCCTCTATTTTCAAACTATTAACACCTAGTTCTATTATTTCAGGTATTTCTTTGATTAAACACATATCTTTAGATGAAAAAATATAAGTTCCATTATCATCATGTTCTACTGGCATCAAATTTCCTGGATTATTATGTTCTTCTACATACACATTATATGCCCACCTACAGCTTTGTGCACAATCTCCTAAATTAGCACTTCTATTTGCTAAGAAATCACTTAAAAAACATCTTCCTGAATATCCAAAACAAATTGCACCATGAACAAACATTTCCACATCAATATCTGGATTTTTGTTTTTCATGATTTCTCTAATCTGCTCTTTGTTTAATTCCCTACCTAAAATTACCCTCTTAGCTCCATTTTTATACCAAAAGTTGGTAGCATGATAGCTCACTGTATTTGCTTGTGTACTAACATGTATTTCTACATCTGGTGCACATTCTTTTAATACTTCCATAACACCACCATCAGAAGCAATAATAGCATCTACCTTCAACGCATTTAGCATTTTGGCTTGTTTTTTAATTTCTTCATAGTAGGTATCCCATGCATAAATATTGATAGCTGCATATACCTTTTTTCCAATGCTATGTGCATATTCTATCGTTTTCGCTAAATCGTTATTATCTACTTCTGCTCTGCTTCTTAAAGATAATGTTCCTGTTCCACAATATACTGCATCTGCTCCATATAAGAAAGCAGTTTTTGCTTTTTCAAAAGAACCTGCTGGCGCTAATAATTCTGGTTTATTTCTTAATTCCATTTTTTTCTCTCCTTTTATTGCTTTATTCATTATACAATTTTTCTCTTATTTTGTCGAGTTATTTTCTGTATTTACTTTTACTTTAAAATTTGATATGATATTGTTTATTAAAGGAGTATGTTTATGAAACATTCAGTTCAGAAAAAAATAAAATTAGCTAGGTGGCAAACCTATATCCTCTATTTCTTTATCTTTGCTTTTATGGGATGGCTTATGGAAACCATATATGCCCTTTTTTCTCTAGGGCATTTTGTAAAAAGAGGATTTTTGTATGGACCTATTTGCCCAATTTATGGTTATGGTGCTTTAATGCTTATTTTATTCTTAGGCAAATATAAACATAAGGACCTACCACTTTTTATCTATGCTGCTATTATTTTTTCAACTTTTGAATATATAGTTAGTTTTGGGTTAGATGCCTTATTTTCCATGCATTGGTGGGATTATACTGGCGAATTCATGAATCTAAACGGACGTATTAGTGCTTTCTATTCATTTGCTTGGGGAATTATTGCCATTTTATTTATTAATCATATTTATCCATTTTTAAAGAAAAAACTAAATTTAATATTATCTAAAATCCCATATGGCTTACAGTCCTTTATTTTGAAAATATTTTCTTTTACTTTTATATTAGATACAGTGGCTTCTTGTGTACGCTATTTAGTTTAAATTTTTGACTCAACTCCTAATTTCCTCCTTAATTCTGTTTCTTTTCTTTTATTGCTTTTGGGAATTATTTCTGTTTTCAAAAGTAAAAAACAAGAAATTTATGCAGATTTTGGAACGGGCTATTTTAGTCAAACCAACTGTTCAGGAACTACAAGTTGCAATAGAATGTCTGACCTTGGTTACAGACGAAACCCTTCGGGACTTAGCGCATGAGAAAAACAACTTTTATGTTTCTTCAATTAATCCTTCACCCTCATCTCATGATTAGAAGATGACAAAACCACCAGTTACTATTACAGTAACTGGTGGTTTTGGTTTAAAAGATATTCCATTTAGATAAATCATCTAATTCTAGAAATAGCCAACCCATCTCCCACTTCTAAAATCTCTGTTTCTAGGCGTATATTATTTGTTATTTCTGCAATATATTCTCTTAGATTTCTAACTGCTGTACGTTGTTTGTGTTTATTATAATCTCCCATAACATATCCTTTGTATAGTACATTGTCCGCTATAATTACTGTTCCCTGGTGACTCTTCCTTAAAGCCTGCTCTAAAAAGAAAGGATATTTTCCTTTTGCTGCATCAATAAAAATAACATCATAGCTTTCTTGTAAAGTCGGTAAAATTTCTACCGCATCTCCTTCATAGAGCTGAATTTTATCTTCTACTTCTACTCTTTTAAAATTCTTTCTTGCCTGTTTTGCTCTTTCTTCATCACGTTCTATTGTATCTATACTTCCATTTTCTTGTAAATATTCTGAAAAGCAGATGGCTGAATAGCCAACTGCTGTTCCAATTTCTAATATTCTACTTGGTTTTGCTTTTATTAGAATTTTACTAACCACATCTAATGTGTCATCCATAATAATTGGTATATGGTCTTCTAATGCCTTTTGCTTAATAATTTCTAACTCTTTTTTATTCATTATCTTTCATCTTCACCTTTGGTTTTAGCGGTAACTGCTAAATCTTTTTCTACCTTTTCTTTTTTCTCTCCTACATCCTCTTTTGGAGTTCTCTTTTGAATAGCACCATCTACCCAAACCTCGAAAAATTTCCAATATGGTTTGTATCTTTCTGCATGAAATATAAACATTAGTCTTTTTAGAATATCTTCTTTGTTTCTTCCCTCAAACGCTTTTGCTAATATAAACTCATTAATTTCTCGTCTAATTTTAGTATCCTCATTTTGTTTTCCAGCCTCTAATACTTTTTGTCTTTTCCATTCAATTACACTTGCCACTCCTTGTGTTATTTCTCTTGCTATACTTGAGCCCTTCCAACCTTGTGGCACTACTTTCTTTCTCATTCCGCTGAACCTCTTCTTGCCATTCTTTCTCTTGTTTTGTTATCTAATATTTTCTTTCTTAGACGAATATTTTTTGGTGTTACTTCTACAAGTTCATCTTCTGCTATAAATTCAATCGCTTTTTCTAAAGACATTTGTAGTGGTGGTACTAAACGAAGGGCATCATCAGAACCAGAAGCTCTTGTATTTGTTAAATGCTTTTCTTTACATACATTGATAGAAATATCTTCATTTCTAGAGTTAACCCCTACTATCATTCCTTCATATACTTCTACACCTGCACCAATTAATAGCTCTCCTCTTTCTTGTGCATTGTATAAACCATAAGTAATAGAGGTTCCTGGTTCAAATGCTACTAATACTCCTCTTGTTCTTGCTTGAATTTCTCCTTTATATGGTTCATAGCTGTCAAAGATACTGTTCATAGTTCCTTCTCCTTTAGTATCTGTTAAGAACTCTGTTCTGTATCCAATTAACCCTCTTGCAGGAATTTTGAACTCTACTTTAGTATGTCCTGCCTCTGCTGGTTCCATATTAAGCATTTCTGCTTTTCTTCTTCCCAATTTTTCAATAACATTACCAATACAATCATCAGGTACATTAACCACTAACCTTTCCATTGGTTCAGATTTTACACCATCAATCTCTTTAATGATAACTTTTGGACGAGATACTAAAAGTTCAAATCCTTCTCTTCTCATCGTTTCAATTAATACTGATAAGTGTAATTCTCCACGTCCACATACTTCAAAGCTATCAGGTGTTTCTGTTTCTTTTACGCGTAAACTAACATTTCTTTCTAATTCTTTAAATAATCTATCACGAATATGTCTAGAAGTAATAAACTGTCCTTCTTTACCAGCTAAAGGTCCATTATTAACACTAAATGTCATAGATACAGTTGGTTCATCAATATCTACGAAATCAATTTTCTCTGGATTGTTCATATCACATATAGTTTCACCAATATTAATATCGCTAATTCCTGAAATACAAACAATATCACCAGCTGTTGCTTCTTCTACTTCTACTCTTTTTAGTCCTTCATAAGTAAATAGTTTAGCAAGTTTTCCTTGTACTACTTTATCATCTTTTTTACATACAGCCACTCCCATACCTGCTTTAATCGTTCCACGTTCAATTCTTCCTACAGCAATTCTTCCTAAATATTCATCATAATCAATATTAGAAACTAGCATTTGTAATGTTCCTTCTTGTTCACAAGCTGGAGCATTTATATTTTTAATAATGGTATCAAAAATACAAGTAACATTGTCACTTTCTTCTTCTAAACTCATTTTTGCAATTCCATTTTTAGCTGATGCATATACTACTGGAAAATCTAATTGTTCATCATTAGCATTTAATTCAATAAATAATTCTAGTACTTGGTCAACTACTTTTAATGGGTTTGCACCTGGTCTATCAATTTTATTAATAACAACAATTGGTTTTAAATTTAATCCTAAAGACTTTTTAAGAACTTCTCTTGTTTGTGGCATTGGTCCTTCAAAAGCATCCACTAATAGAAGTACACCATCTACCATTTTAAGTACACGTTCTACTTCTCCACCAAAATCTGCGTGTCCTGGTGTGTCTACAATATTAATTTTTACATTATTATACATAACAGAAGTATTTTTAGAAAGAATTGTAATTCCTCTTTCTTTTTCAATATCCCCTGAATCCATAATTCTTTCTGATACTTGTTCGTTTTCTCTAAATACATGGCTTTGTCTTAAAAGTGCATCTACTAATGTTGTTTTTCCATGGTCTACGTGTGCAATAATTGCTATGTTTCTAATATTTTGATTGTTCATTTTTTAATTACTCCTTATACTTTTTATCTTATACATGAGTTAATAGTATATCTTTCTTCTTTTTCATACACTCATCTCATTGGCGTATGTTCCTTTAAAATAATCTCTTTGCTCTCTAAAACTTTGTTAGCAAATGTTCCTCGACTACTCAAAAGTGCGAAAGATATACTATTAACTCATTATTCAATTATTTAATTTAACAAAATTATTATCACAAATATTATAAACTACTTATTTCCATTTGTCAACATAATTATGTTGTCCATAATCTCTTTGCTTACTTTTTCTAAAACTTCTTTTTCTGGCTTATTCTCTTTATATTTACTAAAGTCCAATGGCTTTCCATAGTTTAAAGTTACTTTATGAAATGGCTTCATATCTCCTATAATTCCTACTGGAATAACTGGCACCCCTGTTCTTAAAGCCATAAATGCTGCTCCATTTTGTGCTTTTCCATTTTTGCTCATTCCATTTCTAGTTCCTTCTGGAAATAACATTAACATTTCACCGTCTTTTAGAACTTTTAAAGAATGTTTCATAGATTCAATATCTTTTCCGCCTCTTTTCACTGGAAATACCCAGCATTTCTCTGCAAACCAACAAATAAACTTATTCTTGAATAATTCAGCTTTTGCCATAATATGCATTTTTCTGTTTGTACAAGCTACAATAATTGGTGGATCCCAATTAGATGTATGATTAGCACACATAATATATGCCCCTGTTTTTGGCACATTTTCTTTTCCTATCTTTCCTACTCTAAATACTATGTAACAAAACACACGGATTAAAAATACCACTATCGCTCTTACCATAATTTAATTTTCTCCTATTTCTTTATGTTTTTTTAATATATCATGTTTGATTTTTGTCTTTTCCTCATTATCTTTTTTTAATGCTATATAAATTGAAACAATTGCTAAGATAATAAGTATTCCTAAAAACACTCCTACAGTATCTATTGCCACATCTTTCCAAGAAGGCCCTCTTCCGAGGTACAAAGCTTTGATGAAACTCGTCTGATATAGCATAAAGTAATCCTACTATTAAACTTGCTCCTAATCTGGTTCTTAATTTAAAAGGAAAAGTACAAAGAAATGCCATAATACACATTCCTACTACTGTATATATCGTAAAATGTGCTAATTTTCTTACAATTGGTTCTCCATGTTCAATTAGTTTCCCCTGTGTTTCCATACTTAAGTTTTTCGTATATGGAAAGTGATTAACAAATACTGTTGTAACTTTATTGCTTAAACTTCCTGATTCGATTCCATCCTGTGCTGAAAAACTAAATATGATATAAAATGTAACTAATAGCATAAGCATAGAAATGATCCTAATAATTGTCTTTTTCATCTTCTCTCCTTTTTGGCTCATACTATTTTAGCATATTTTTTTGTTTTGTTCAACTAAAAAGGATGCTATTTCAATTAGCATCTCTTTTTATAAATCTTACTTTTCCATAACATCTTTTATTTTTTGTTTTGCATCTGTTACAGAAGCAGCATTTGGAACCATTGTATACAATAATTGGCTACCCATAGAATAGGTTGAATTATTTGCTCCTGTTCCTGTTAAAGCATTATCTTTGATAGTCCAAGCTGACATATCGTTCAATTGACCTTTTACTAAAATACTAATTTCCTCTTGTTTAATATTGGTTTGAAAACTTCCCTTTAAAGAATCTAAAATATTAGTATACTTAGTTAAAAGAGTTCTACTATTCAATACTTTTTTCATAATTGCTTCAATTACTTTTTGTTGATTCTTAACCCTTTGATTATCCCCATCTGCAAATGAATTTCTTTCTCTACTAAAAGCTAACGCTTCTTCCCCATTAATATGATTAGTACCTTTTTTAAATGTATAATATTTTGTTTCTTCATCATTATGTGTAGTAAATGCATAATCTGATTGCACATCAACACCGCCTAAAGTATCTACTAATTTAATTACTGTTGTGAAATTCACTCTCACATAATAATTAATATCCACATCTAGTAAACCTTCTACTGTCTTTACCGTTTCATTAATACCATAAATACCTGTATGTGTTAGTTTATCTTTAGCACCATAACTGTGTAGTGTTACATAATAATCTCTTGGTATTGATGTCAATAATACCTCATGTGTTTTTGTATTAATTGTTGCAAGAATATTAGCATCGCTTCTAGCTACATTGTTAATACTGCCTGTTGTATCAATACCACTAATATATACATTAAAGATTCCGTTTTCTATAGTATATTTTGAATTATTTTCTTCTTTTGCATCTTTTTTTATTTCATGTTTTGCCGTGTATAAAATTTTTGTATTATCTTTAAAATTCTCAATTTCTTCCTCTAAAATATCATATTGAACAGAACTAATAAAAATAACTTCTATTTTATTATTCATTAGATCTTTCCCTAGATCTGTTAAACCATTTCGAGTAATTACAGTTGTAAGTCCTTTCTCGCTCATTTCTTGTTGTACATCCTCTGGTACTTGAAACAAATATACATTTTGCTTTTCAATATCCTCTATTTTTTCATACTTACTATCTTTCTTTACAATAACATAATATTCTTCTGTTTGAGCAACTTCTCGAAATACATTATCTAAAAAGCTATCTGTTGCCAAAGTATATCTTGTTACAAAAATGTAGATGCCAGAAAGTAACAAAATAACAACTAAACATATCAAATTTAATTTTGGTGTCTTATGTTGCTTAACCAATCCTACTACCATAGCTAGAGTAAAAAATATTTCGGCAATTGTAAAAATCGTTATATATATTCCTGGCAATAAATTTAATTTTATTACTGAAATATAGAATATAAGTGTGATTACAATATAAGCAAATGCCACTATTTTTAGAAAAACATCCAATTTTTTATTTCTTTCTATCTTTTTTGTTTTATCTTCCATATTTTTCCTTCTTTCTTTGAATCATACTTTTAATATAAAAATATTATTCAAACATATCATAATTAAGGATTGTATCATCCTCTATATCTATTTTTGCTACTTTGCCTATCAAGGTATCCATTTTGGCTGGTGAAATTCCTGTTCCTGGCCTTTTAAAAGTCAACATATCGCTTTTTATTACCATTCCTTTTGCAATCTTTCCTAGTGAAACAATGGATCTTCTTGCATTAGCTCTAGCTTTAGTTTCTGTATCTAAACATTTTATTTCATAACTTCCTCTAATTTGGTCTATAAATGCTATATCTTCAATGATTTTCTTTGCATCATTTGGATCCATTGCATGATAATGGTCATTTCCTTTTAACGTTTTATCTAGTGTATAATGTTTTTCAATTACTATTGCACCTAAATTATATGCTGTTTTAATAACATCATAACTTTGATCAGGTTTTGTATGATCCGAATAACCAATAATAATATCTTGATATTCTTTACTTAAACTAATAATTTTATTTAAGTTAGCATGTTCATATGGTGTAGGATATTCTAAAACACAATGTAATAATACAATAGGTTGGTTATTTACTTTTCTAATAGTTTGAATTGCTATATCAATTTCCTCTTTATTTGATGCACCTACCGAAAGCAAAATTGGCTTATTCTTTTTAGCCTGATGTTCTATAAAAGGTAAATTGCTTAAATCAGAAGAAGATATTTTATAAATATCCATTAATTCATCTAAATAATCAGCCGATTCTATATCAAACGCAGTTGAAAGAAATTCTATTTCTTTCTTTTTGCAATACTCACTTAGTTCTTTATACTCTTTATATCCAAATAAGTCAAACTTTTTAAATAATTCATATTGTGACTTAGTTGGTTCTTCAGTAATATCCCAATAATATGGTGATTCTTTTGCCGCTAAAGTTTCTGCTTTATAAGTTTGAAATTTCACTGCATGTATTCCTGCTCTTTTAGCTTCATCAACCATTAACTTTGCCGCTTCCATTGGTGTAATATTCATCTTTTCTGCGATATCATAATAATTAACTCCTATTTCTGCAATTAACGTAAACTTACCTTGTTTTACCCTTTCTATAATAGTTTCCATTTTCACATCTTCTCCTTAATTTAATATTAATTCTAATTCTCTATTTAATCCATCCTTTAAATCATTTTTTAGCATTAATTCTCTCATTTCTTCTCTTATCTGTGGGGTCTGAATAAGCCATTCCAAAGTATTCTTTATTGTTTCTGCTGAAATGCTTATACCTAATCCTAAATTCATAAATCCATTAGGCATCTGTGCAAAAGTATGCAATAATTCTCTTTGATTTTGTGCTAGTACAATAGATGGAATTCCTAAACTTGCTAGTTCATATACCGTTCTTCCTTGAGAAGTAAATGCTATATCTGCTTGTTGCATATACTTGCTGATGTTACTTACATTCTTTAATACTTTTATATGCTGATCTTCTTCTGATACTAAGTTATCTTCTTCACAATTGTATCCAATTCCTGTTATAAATGTAAAACATATTTCAGGGTGTGTCTTTGTTATTTCTTTTGCTATCTGATATACCTTTTGGGTCAAATTAGAAGGATCTGTTCCTCCAAATACAACTAATATATTTTCTACCACCTCATGAAATTTCTTTGGTTTGCTAATTAAAAATTCATTCCTTAAACATACATATTTTTCACCGCAATATTCATTGCAATTTTTCTTTTGGCTATATAGTGCGTTGATAACAATATCAGCATATTTTGCACCTTCTCCCATATCCTCTATGGATATTACTTTTCCACATAGTTCTTTTAACTTTTTAATATATTCTTCTTCTGTGTCTAAGCAATCATTTACCACAATATCTGGCTTGTACACTTCTAAAAAGTCAAAAAAGTCCTGATCATTTTGAATTGTTGTGTATTGCATGTAGGAGTCCTGGATTTTCTTTAAGCCTTCTTTATATTTTTCATTAGTTACAAATATAACTTCATGTCCTGTAAGTGCATAAGCTAATGTTAAGCAATGATAAATATGTCCCATTCCAATTTCTTTATACCCATCACATCTTAAAACAATTCTCTTCTTTTTTAGTAAGTTTTCACATAGTAACCAATCTTCTGTACTATCGATATCTATACTTTCTTCTTCTGGTACTTCATAAATCGAAACTGTTTCACCTATTCTGGTGTTCTCATTCATTATATTTCTCTTTGTAATAAAAAATGCTCCTGTTTCAACATAATTTTTAGGTAGCTGTTGTCTATTTAATCTTTTTTCATACTTAGGAACAATTTGATTTTCTTTTTCCCCCCATGATAAATGCGGTCTATTTACTGCACTAATAATTGTATCATAATTATTCTCTATAAAGTTTTCTATTGCATTATCTAAGGTACTAGCTTTTAAAACTGGTGAAGTAGGTTGTAAGGTTATGATAATATCATATGTTTTATTTTTTTGTTTTTCTGTCTTTATCGTTGCATCATAAATAACAGGATCTAATGTTATATGGTCTTCTGCTAATCCCTTATCCCTTAGCATAGTCTCTGCACCATAACATTCAGAAATACTCGCTATTTCTTCATCGTCTGTAGTTACCACAACATCTGTTATATATTTTGAACACAAACTATTTTTTATAGCATATGATATTAATGGTTCTCCATTCATTAGTCTAACATTTTTTCTTGGTATTCCTTTTGAACCACCTCTTGCTGGAATAACTGCTAATATGTTCATTTATCATTTTCCTCCATCCTTTTGTTTCTTTTTAACTTCTTTAAAATCTTTCCAAATATCATTTCCCTTTCATCCCTAGTAAGTACAATAATAAAATTTGTAATTGCTATCGTAATGGCTGTTAATGCACATGTTATGAAAAAACTCATCCAACCATTAATTTCAAATATAGACTTATAAATAAAGCCGATAATAACAGCTACTGCTAAAGCAAAAATATTTAGCCCTATATATCTATATAACTCGTACCAACGCAATTTTAGAAGTTTTGTTGTATATGGTATTAATACACACAAATTTCTTATCATTACCACACAGAGACTCACTCCTGCAATGGCATATAATCCTAAATTCGTAAATTTTACAACAATTACTGTTGTAATCAAACTAATAATACCAGTTATAATCACTGAAACAGAAGATATTTTTAGCTTATTATATACTGTAAATATATTAAATATAGGATACATAACCGAACTAATGAGACAGTCCATAATAGATACAATGCCTACATAATACATTAGTCTTAATTCTTCTATATTAGTAATATCTAGCCATAACATATAGAATTTATCCGATAAAGCAATAATTCCTCCATAAACAATTGTATTAAAAAATATCATAATTCTAATTGCATTTTTAAATTCTTTAATCAATTGAGCTTTATCTTTTGCATAAGAAATTGTTAATTGTGGCATAAATGCTGCTGTAATGTTTGATACTAATGATACAATATAATTTGGTATGATTTTCACTAGTGATAGTGTTCCCATTGCTGTGGCACCTATTAAAATATTAGATAACAACAAGTCTAATTCTGTTAGTATAATGGATCCCACTCTACTTACTGTATTCCATATGCCTGAAAAGAATAATTCCTTCAAGCGTACTTTATCAAAATTATTTCTTTCAAATTTTACTTGTGGTAATGCTTTTTTTGTATATCGTATATTTTTAAATGTATTATATATCGTTGATATAATAGTTGCAATTCCTATATACAAAACATATGGATTTAGAAAATAGTAAGCACCTAATAAAATAACAGATTTTATCATATATGACTTTATTTCTATTTTGGCTGACACATCTATTCTATTAGTTGCAAAAGTTGCTGTTTTATAAACATCTCCTATAATTGTGATAAAAAAATTGATAAATAGTAGTACCCATAAAATTTTTATATCATTAATATGCCCAACTGGAACTTCCATCATTTTATCCATAAAGAGTACTATTAAAATGGCTGGCACTATCAAAATAGAGCAAACTATTATATTAGATATAATAACTGATGCAAAATATTTATTGGCTGTATCATAATCTTCTTCATGAATTTTAATTGTAATAAATCTACTTGCCATAGAATTAATCGCTAATGATACAAGCGCAGCATAATTTACAAAATTATTTCCTAGTGATACAAATCCATATACTTCTTTTCCTACATTTTCAACTATATATGGTGTTAAGAAAAAGCTAATAACAAAATTCACAGCAAAAGCTACCATATTTGCTATTATATTAATTGCCAATCTTTTGTTCTTGCTATTCTCCATATCTTATATATATATCCTTTCTTTACTTCATATAATTGGTAAAATGAAAACTAAATTTGGTACTAAATATATCAGTCCATATTTTACTTTTTCTTTTGAAATCATCGGATTTACTTTACAATATTGTTTATACACTTTTTTATATTTAGTCTTAATATTTTTTATTGTTTGCTTATCAAATTTTGCCTTTTTAGAATGATAATAGCAATACAATAAAATATATAAAAACTTTGTTATTTCTAACTTATATAAATGTTTTTCATCCTTCTTTTGATAAAATTTTAATCTTTCCTCATATGCTTGAATAACATCTAATCTTTTTGGATTAAACTTCGTTACAATAATGCTTCCTTCTCTTTGTCTATAATAATATAGTTTTAAATTTGTCACTACAATTTTATTTGCCATATAAAATAGCTTGTAAGTTGTATATTCATCTTCATGAATTTTTCCTTTTGGAAACCTTATTTCTCTAAACAATTTGCTTTTATACAACTTACTACATATAATTATATTATTTATTTTATTCTCTACAGCTAAGTTTTCTAAAGCTTGTCTAGGTTGTAAAAGCATTACTTTTTCTTTTTCATTTTCAATAATATCTTGTTCTTGATATACCTTTTCATACTGGCATTCGGCTATATCTGCTTTATTTTCTTTCAACATAATATATAAATGTGATAATATATCTTTTTCTACCCAATCATCACTATCTATGAAGAATAAGTAGTCTCCCGTGGCATTTTCAATTCCTACATTCCTAGCATCTGATAAGCCACCATTTTCTTTATGAATCACTTTTATTCTTTCATCTTTTCTAGCATATTCATCACAAATTTGAGGGCAATTATCTTTTGAACCATCATCTACTAAAATAATCTCTAAATTTTGATAAGTCTGTTCTACTATTGTTTCAATACATTTCCTCAAAAAATTCTCTACTTGATATATAGGTATAATAACGGAGATTTTTTCTTCCATATCTTTCTTCCTTATTTTAATATTTTTCTTATCCATTCCTTACTTCTACTATACCAAATGATAGTTCTAATTTTCTTCTTTTCTATCATTTTTTTAAATATTTGTAATCTTTTTTCTGAATACTGTACTTCCTTTAAGGTTTCTATTTCCTGTTTTTCTAAATACTCCTTCAGTTTTTGTTTCACTTGTTTGCGGCTTAATTTACAAGTTGATAAAAATAAACTTTGTATACTACTAATTATAATGTTGCTAGTATTCCTTCTTAATTGCTCTTGACTTTCTTCATTATCCATACCATTTCTAATAGAAAATTCCTTTATAAATTCATTTAATTGTAATTGTATTTCTAAATAATCATTTCTATATTTCGTGGTTAAAGAATTTTCACTTTCTCTATAGTAATACAAATATTGATTAGTTGTATAAAAAGTATCACTATTTTCTATATACTGTAGATTAAAAATCAAGTCTTCACCTAATTCATAATCTGTACTAAATCTAATATTTTTACTTTGAATTATACTAGTTTTATATAATCTATTGCATGGTGAATTTATCATATAGGAAAAATACAAGTCCCAAAAAGAATTTAAAAACTCTTGTTTATTATACTCTCTTGTCTCTATAGGCACATTATTAACTATCTTGTTATTAGGATAATACCTACTATAGTTTCCCATAATAAAATCATATTGTGAACATTCTTGTACTAATATTGATAACATATCCTTTTCTACAAAATCGTCACAATCAATAAATGTAATATACTCTCCCAAAGCTTTATCAATACCAAAATTTCTACTATATGAGACACCATAATTTTTATTGTTATATAAGCAAAATCTTGAGTCTTCTTGAACCCATTCTTCACATATCTCTTTTGACTTATCTGTTGAGCCATCATTTACTAAAATGACTTCAAAATCAGGATAGGTTTGATTAGTAATACTTTTTAAACATTCCTCTAAATATTTTTCTCCATTATAAATGGGTATAATAATTGATATCTTCATACTTTATTCCTTTACTTTTATAATAAGAAAAAAACTAAAAACATTCTTTTTGTATATAAGCTTAAGGCTAAGGCGTATACTAGTAACATAATTCTAATTAGCTTAATATTCTTGGCATAATTACTTTTTACAATGCACTGACTAAAATAAATATTTTTTATAGTCCTATACCAAACAAATCCAACTGCTATAAAAAATCCAATAATACCAAAATTATACAAACAATCAATATAGCTATTATGTGAATATCTTTCTCCGTCAAAAAAGTTACAATACAAAGTTTTACTTCTTGCATCATTTCCTAACAGAATATTTAAAATTGGTCTATTAAACGATGCTTGAACAAATGTTCTGGCAAGAGGTAGCCTACCTGAGGTTAAAGTTTCTAATCTTCCATCCATTAGTAACTCTTCTAGCCATTCAATTCTTGCTCCTAATCCACTCTTTTTATCTTGATCTTCATTATTTGCCGCCGTTTGTGAATTTACTCTATCTTCTTTATTTACTGTATTACTATCTTTATTTTGTTCACTCTGTACATTTTGTATTTCTTTAACTTCCAAACTTCTCATTTCTATTATCTTATTTGATATTTGAATACCTCCAAATATCACTATCGTCAACATAATAATTCCTAGTAGATCTAATAATTCTTTCTTCCAATTTTTTCTTTTAAAAATTACATAAATAAAAATAGCTAAACCTAATGTAGTAATTCCTGTCATACTAACAGTTGCAATTGCGGTATTTACAAAAATAGCACCAATAAAGTAATATAGTATTTTATGACTAAATTTCTCTTTTATTGTTATTAATGATAATATCGCTAAGTTACTGTACAAACACATAAAATTCGGCTCATAAGTGCCTTTAAAACGATAAACAATTCTAGTACCCTCTAATTCTTCCAAAAAATTATTAGTCATTATTCCATATAGCACACTATTAAGCACAGCTACTACAATCGTAAAACATAATGTCTCTATAAAATAATCAACTTCTTCTATATCTTTAAATTTCAACACCATAGAAAAGCATGTAAAAATAACAATGTTAAAGAAAATTAGTATCACTTCTAGATTAAATCCTATTGTTATAACTCCTATTAAAAAAGAAACAATGAAAAAAGCTATTAATGCTACTTGATATTTATTAGGAATTATTCTGTTCTTCATAATATATATCATAAGCTTTATAAAAATCACTACCATTATGATTCTAGAAACAGATCCATGTATTATATCTATAACTAATACTTCATCGAAAAACGATAAAAATAGATATATAAATAATAAATTTTTATTATCTTTTGTTAATATAATTTCTAGTAAAATAACAATCGTAAATATTCCACCTAAGACAATATGTACATTGAATAACATTACCAATAAAGTAAGTTCTACTAAAATTCTAATAAATTGATTTATCTTTAATGTATCAACTATTTTCTTAATTACTTCCATTCTCCCATTCCTTTTTGTTTTTTGTAAATTCTAATAAATAATTTAGGATATTGCATTAAATATCCTTGAAGTTTAATTAATCTATTTTTGCTTTTCTGTGGTATTTTATATAGTTTCTTTTCTTTTACTAAATTTATAATTTCTTTTAAATTCTCATCTGTTGTCCCATAAGCAATCGGATTTTTTAATATAGATAATGCAAAATTTGCAATTCTCTCTTGCAAAGGTCCATAACTCTTTTTATCCCTAATCGTTTTAGCAAATTCTGTTAAGCTATTCATAATTTCTAGATAGCTATCAACCCACTGATTATTCTTTGTCATATTGGTTGTAATACTATCATCTCTTCTGCGATAAATATAAAATATAGTATCATAATACTGTATTCTATTAGCACTAATAATAACTCTAGGTGAAAATTCCTCATCTTCAAATTTAAGTCCTGGCTTAAAAAAGAATTTACCTTTTAAATATATACTTTTATAGATACGGCTACAAGCCATTGGAAAATATCTTTCATTCTTAGCAGACATATAAAAATATTTATCACCATTCAATATCTCAGTAGTATCCCTATTTTCCTCTTCTATACCAGATTGAATATTTACCTTCGTCTCTGAAACTTCTTTCATATTTCCTTCTAAAATATCTAGGTCTTGTGCAATTGCTTTATCTACCATTTTTTCTAATTTAGACATTTCTATCATATCATCACTATCTAAAAAACAAATATATTTCCCAGTAGCTTGACTAATACCAGTATTTCGTGCCTCACTAAGCCCTTTATTTTGTTGATGATATAGTATTGTTAAATTACTAATCTTATTACTTTTTACATATTCTTTTATTAATTCAATACTATTATCATTTCCCTTATCATCAATACATAAAACCTCAACCTGGTCCAAATCAGCCTTACTTTGATAGATAGAATCTAAGCAATCTATTATGTACTTTTCTACATTATATACTGGTATAATAATACTTAATTTCATCTTTTCCCCTATCCTGTTAGTTTTTCATGTATTCTAGCAAAAAGTTTGGCTAAGAATAACATCTTATAATTTAATACTTTTATAAAAATAATCTTTGCCTTATTATAATTTTTTAGGTATTGGTTTTTCAAAAAGTTTGGATATGCTATCTTAAAATTCTCAATTTCCTGTACAATGGCTTTCTTATCAGCTTTTGATTTTAGCATAACCAATAGTTTACTATAAAATAACTGTTCAATAGCTCTAAACTCAACTTCTACTTGATAATAATTATTATCTAACTCCTTTTTAAATTCATTAAAGGTGACATCAAAAAAAGAATAGTCCTTTACTTTTGTATTCGAAGCAGAATTCTTATTTTGGTAATAATAATATACAACATCTGGTATGCAAATTGGCTTTTGACTTTTATATGCTAGAACAGGAATTACAGATAATTCTTCACAACGTCTTACATTAATTGGATAACTTATACTATTTTGTATAAACAACTCTCTTTTGATTGCTTTTGTAACTGAACTAGATTGCATATATGCTATACATTCTTGTTTTGTTATTTCTGTTCTTTCGAATATCTTTGTCATATTTATTTCAATCTTCTTTCCTTCATATGCCACATAATAATTAGCAACTACAAAGTCTGAATCGTATTTGATAATAGCTTTATCAAATATTTCTAAGGTATTTTCTGCATACCAGTCATCTGCATCGCAAAATACTAAATATTCCCCCTGCGCGTTTTGTATTCCTACATTTCTACTATACGATACGCCCTTATTTTCTTTATTTTCATATAACACAATATTTTTATTTTTTTCTTGATATTCTTTAATAATATTTACGCTATTGTCTTTAGAACCATCATCAATTAAAATAACTTCAAAATCCTTAAAAGACTGTTTGAGTAAAGCATCTAAGCATCTCTTTAAATATTTTTCTGCATTGTATACTGGTACAATAAAAGAAAATCTCACCATTTTATTCTCCTAACTTTTTCTAAGCATTCCTTTGAAAATTCCTACTAATGTACCTATTCCATAACTAACATGTAATAAAAATAGTACAATTGGAATAAATAAGTGTGATATTGTAAATTGTTTATTGTAAACTAATATCACTATATTACACAAATTAAAAATTCCATAAGCTCCTAATAGTGCTATTAAGAAATAAGGTATATTAAAAATTGTAAATACTATACTTCCTAAAATGGCAAGTATAAAAAATAATGGTACAAAATGATAAATAGAAAAACATCTAGGACAATATCTTATTGTAATTCCTATCCATTTTCCATTATTATATTTTTGTTTTATCATATCTTTTAAAGTATTTCTAGCATATCTATATGTTACAATGTCTGGAGATAATAAAAATCGGTATCCTACTTTTTTCATTCTATAATGCATCTCATTATCTTCTGTTCTAGCTAAATTCTCATTATATGGTCCTACTTCATCAAATACCTTTTTTCGATACATAGCAAATGCTAGTGTACTAACATATTTCCTCTCCTTTTTTCTACGAAAATCAGCAATTCCACACCCGAATATTGATTCTTCTGCTGAAAGTAATACCTTTTCCCACTTCGTATCATTTTTCGTAATACTGATGCATTGTCCTCCAACAATATCTTCCCCTTTTTCTATTTCTTTCACATTCTTTTGAATAAAATCTTCTGGATAAATAGTATGGGCATCCACTCGGACAACCACTTCACCTTTTGCTTCTTTTAATGCTACATTCCATCCACAAGGTAAAGTTCTTTTAGGGTTATCTAGTACAAGAACTCTATTATATTCCTCTTTTGCCTTTTCTTGAAATTGCATCATTAACTGTTTTGTATTATCAGTTGAAGAACTGTCTACTAATATTACTTCAATTTCTTCATGTGGATAATTCTGATTTTTTAATGAAGTCAAACAACTCTCTATTACCTTTTCTGCATTATATGCTACAATAATAAATGTAACTAGCATTCTTTCTCCTTTTTATATGATTGTTTTAATACAAATTTTAATATCTTCTAATAGACTAAACTTTTCTATATATTCTAAGTTATACTTCATCTTTTCTGGCAATATACGCTTTTTATAAATGTCATCTACTGTTTCGCCTTTGTTTAAAAATGTATCCATAATCTCGTCTTCATTTTTATACTCAATACTTGCTTTAGAAGTAACACCTGCTGGCATAAGTAATGTTGCTTTCATTTCATCAGTATATTGTTCTACATATTTTGTTACCTCTGGTCTTGTCCCCACAAAAGACATATCACCTTTTAAGATATTAATTACTTGTGGGATTTCGTCTAATCTACACTTTCGTATTTTGCCACCTATTTTAGTAATTCTCGCGTCTTGTCCTAATGTAATGAGACTTCCTTTTTTATCAGCATCTTGTACCATAGTTCTAAATTTAAAAATTTTAAATTTCTTTCCATATGTTGTTACTCTTTCCTGTCTATAAAACACTGGGCCTTTAGAGTCTATTTTAATCCAAATCGTTAATATAAGGAAGATTGGTGATAAAATTACTAATAATATCAATGACATTACAATATCTAATACTCTTTTTAAAAATAAACTTATTTTTTTCTTTGCTAAAATATCGTAATATCTTTTTACTTTATCATTTTGTAAATCTTGTGGTAGATCTTCATATCTCTTTAATATCATTTTATATACGCTCCCACAACTCTTACAAATTTTTGGATAATATAATCCACTTGTTCATCTGTTAATTTTGTATATAATGGTAATGTAATTTCATTTTGATAAAATTCGTAAGCATTTGGATAGTTTTTAATATCAAATCCTAAATTTTTATAAGCAGTTAGCATTGGAAGTGGTTTATAATGTACATTACAAGCCACCCCTTCTTCTGCCATTTTACAAATTATCTCATTTCTTTGTTCTTCTGTAATTCCATTTACTCTTATTATATATAAATGTCCTGAAGAAGTGTGTTCTTTTCCTTTATGATTTAATGGTGTAATCGGCAAATTCTTAAAACCTTGATTATATTTCTCAATGATTTGTTGTCTTCTTTCTAAAAGTTTTGTATATCTTTTCATTTGAGCAAGCCCTATTCCTGCCATAATATCTGTCATATTGCATTTATAGTATGGTGCAATGATATCATATTCCCAATTTCCTAAACCATTTTTATGCAAAGCATCCTTAGTCTGCCCATGTAATGATAATAATTGATATTGTTTATAAATTACTTCATTATCTAGCCCTTCTTTATTTTTCCAAACTGCTGCTCCTCCTTCTGCAGTTGTTAAATTTTTCACTGCATGGAAAGAGAAGGTTGTAAAATCAGCCCATTCTCCTGACATCTTTCCATTTCTTTGAGCACCAATTCCATGTGCACTATCGGCAACAACAATAATTCTATTATATAGCTTTTGAATATCATTTTTAGCATGAAATAAGCTTTTCTTTTTTTCTATTATTTCAAATATTTTATCATAGTCACATACTATTCCTGCTAAATCTACTGGTATAATAGCCTTGGTTTTTTCCGTAATTGCTTCTTCTAATTTTTGATAATCCATTTCAAAAGAATCTTTTTGAATATCTACTAATACAACTTTTGCACCAACATGTGTAATTGGACTAGCAGATGCTGTATACGTATAACTAGAAGTAATTACTTCGTCTCCTTCTCCTATTCCTAATACTCTTAGTGTCATTTCTAGTGCTGCTGTTGCTGAATTTAAACAAACTGCCTTATCTGTATGACAAACTTGAGCAATTTCTTTTTCAAATTGTTTTGTCTTTGGCCCTGTTGTAATCCACCCTGATTGTAAAGCCTCTACTACCTCTTTGATTTCTTCTTCTCCAACATCTGGTGGTGAAAAAGGAATATTCATTTTTTCATTCATAATATTTTACCTCTTTCTATTTTTTCTCATTGACCTCTTTAGGATCCTTGTATGTTGTAACCACTTCTTTCATCATATCTTTGATATGCTTTCTTGAATACTTCTCATCATACTCTAACTTAGATAGTCTATCTAGTTTCTCTTCTAATTCTTTCATTTCTAAATGCATTGGTTGGCTAACGAATATCTTATTATGCTTTGTTGCTTGTAAGCCTTCTTCTTCCATTAAAATTTCTTCGTATAGCTTTTCGCCTGGTCTTAATCCTGTTATCTGAATAGGAATATCTACATTTGGCTCATAACCTAATAATTTAATTAAGCTAACTGCTAAATCATAAATTTTAACAGGTTCTCCCATATCTAACACAAAGATTTCTCCACCCTCTGCATAAGTAACTGCTTGCAAAATAAGTTGTACTGCTTCTGGTATTGTCATAAAAAATCTAGTAATATCCTTATGTGTAACAGTAACTGGTCCACCTTTTTCAATTTGTTTTTTGAATAGTGGAATTACAGATCCATTGCTTCCTAATACATTTCCAAATCTTACTGCTACATATTCTGTTTTACTAACTTTATTTTTAGCTTGTACTATCATTTCACAAACTCTTTTAGATGCTCCCATAATGTTAGTTGGGTTAACAGCCTTATCTGTTGAAATCAATACAAATTTTTCTACTCCATATTCATCAGCACAATTTACTACATTATATGTCCCAAATACATTATTTTTAATCGCTTCTAATGGATTATTTTCCATTAATGGCACATGCTTATGTGCAGCTGCATGAAATACTAATGTTGGTTTAAATTCTTCAAATACTTCTTTTAATCTTGCCTTATCGCGTACACTTGCTATAACAGCCTCGATATGTGCTTTAGGGTAATCTGCTTTTAATTCCAATTCAATATCATATAAGTTGTTTTCATAGATATCTAAAATAACTAGTTTATCTGGATTATACTTCATAATTTGTCTACAAAGCTCGCTACCAATAGAACCACCACCACCAGTTACTAATACAGTATTCCCCTTAATTAGAGATTGAATATTTTTATTATCTAAATGAATAGCATCTCTTCCTAATAAATCCTCTATTTCTACGTCTCGTAAGCTATTTATTGCACCTTGTTTGTCAATTACCTCTTCTGTTGTTGGAAGTACTCTTGTTTTAACTCCTGTTTCTTGGCATAACTCTAATATTTTTCTTCTGGAAATTGCATCAATTTTATTAATGGCAAAAAAGATAATATCTACTTCATTTTCTTTTACTATTTTAGGAATATCATATCTTTTTCCCAAAACTTTTACTCCCAAAATATAACGATTTAACTTACTAATATCATCATCAATAATTCCAACAATATTGTACTTATCTGTCATGGAGTTTTGGATAGCAATAATAATCTCTCTTGCTCCCATTCCTGCTCCAATAATGAGTAGATTATTTACTTTCTTGGTTTGTTCTTTTTGATTTTTCTTTGCAAAAAAATCCCTTTTTCTCGTTAAAACAGAACGTCCTGCTAGTCTATACATAACAAGCATTCCCGCAGTTAACACTCCTGATAATACATTTAATCTTAGATTTAAATATTGAAAATGAAAGATGAAATTACACATAGAAATAACTATCATGGTAAAAAAGGCGCTTAGAATATATTTGATATAATCTTTTCCTACTTCATATTGCATCATATTTCGGTACATTTGAAAGGCATTCAAAAACACTTCGTAGATCAAAATTGCAATGGCAATTTCTTTTACAAGTATACTGACACTTATTATCTCTACATTTAAGAAAAAGATAGCTACTAAATAGCAAGCAACAATGACAGCTATATCTAATAACACAAGCAGTAAATTCCTATTTTTTTTAATTAATTCTTTCATCTAACTATCCCCTTAATTTTTTTGAGCATTTTACTACATAATACGAGTAAATTTTACACCATATTATGTTAAAAATCAACCTTTATAATCTGTTTTAGAGTATAGTATTTTCTTAAAATAGAGATGTTCTACTTTTTGTTTCATCTCTACTTATCATATATTCCATTTTTCCTTACAGCACCAATCCATTAGTAGCTATCCCATCATTTTTAAAACTTCTTTTAATTCCTCAACACTTTTAGGCATAAAAAATTTTTCTTTATCTTTATAAGAAGCTTTTACATTATTTAATAATCTTATTAATCTTTCAGTATAATTATAATCTTTCAATATTTCCTTCATATATTCTTCAAAAATATAAATCAGACAAATAACATATGGTTCTTTATCGCACATCAATTTCGGTGTAATAATAGCCGTTGATGATATTGAAATTAAAATTTTATTTTGTATATCATTTATATCATTGATTACACTTTCCCATGGTCCTATAGTAGACAAAATTTCAAAATTCTCTATCTGTTTTCTTTCAGCTCTTGGATGTAATTTTATACATATTTTTTTATCTTTCCTATTTTCATTCATAACTTGATAAATCTTATTTTCTAGAACTTCAAAGTCATGTATATTATAATCTTTTGCAAAATTCTGTGCAAAATAGATAATATCATTATAAAATTTTAAATCTTTTTTATAGTTAAAAATAGCATTCATTATGTCTTTGAATTCGTCTGTTTCGCTTAAATATGGGGCTTTCAAAATATTAGCACTTTTCTTTAAGTCATTACACCATTCTGGTTGCATCATATATTGATTAAATTTCTGTGAATACTGCACATTATCTATTAGGTATTCTCCTAGTCCCTCTTCTATTAGTTCAATCTCTATATCTTTTCTGTTTTTCAAACTTTTTTTCATACATTCTGCTAAATAAAGTGTATATTTTATACATATTATTTTATCAATATTTAATCTATAGTCCATTTCAGGAATATATGCTTTCAATATTGCTTTTCCTTTATATGCATGATTATACAAAAACTTTGTATAAAAATTATTTATTGTTACATTTCTTTCTATTCTATAAATCCCTTTTATGAAATCATGCTTTGTTGTAATCTTAAACTTCACATCAGACATATACATATCTTCCATAATGAAAAGAATGCATTCCTCTTTATATTTAGTATATGCTATATTTAGTGCACTAATTAATTGAAATGGAGTTTCACATAAAATTGCTATCACTTCTTTCATCTCTTTCTAATATATTTTTTACTTCTTAAAAGTAATCCTATTATTTCACAATATAATTCCACGAATCTCGGCACATATCTTCTAGTGTTTTTTCTGCCACCCATCCTAGTTCTTCTTTTGCCTTTTTCGTTTCTGCATAACAAGTTGCAATGTCTCCCGCTCTTCTTTCTGTAATCTTATATGGTACTTTCTTTTCAGTTGCTTTTTCAAAAGCTTTTATCATATCTAAAACGCTATATCCTGTTCCTGTTCCTAAATTGTAAATATATAAACCAGCTTTTTCTTTATCTATCTTTTCTAATGCTTTTAAATGTCCTTTAGCTAAATCTACTACATGAATATAGTCTCTAACACCCGTTCCATCTGGTGTATCATAATCATTTCCAAATACAGATAATTCTTTTAATTGACCATTTGCAACTCTCACAATATATGGCATTAAGTTGTTAGGTATCCCTTGTGGCTCTTCACCTATTAATCCGCTCTCATGTGATCCTACTGGATTGAAATATCTTAAAATGCAAATATCCCATTCATTATCTGATTGATAAATATCCTTTAAAATTTGTTCAATAAACAATTTTGTAGTTCCATAAGGATTAGTTGTTCCTCCTGTCTTGCACTCTTCTGTTAAAGGTATTTTTTCTGGTTCTCCATACACAGTCGCTGATGAACTAAAGATAAACTTTTTGCAATTATATTTTCTCATCACATCTAGTACAGTTAATGCGCCTGTTATATTATTAGTATAATATTCTATTGGTTTTTTTACTGATTCTCCTACTGCTTTAAAACCTGCAAAATTGATAACAGCATCAATTCTATTTTCCTCAAATACCTTTTCTAGTGCTTGCTTATCTAAACAATCTATTTGATAAAACTTAAAATCCTTTCCCGTAATTTGCTTAATTTTATCTAATACTTCTGGCTTACTATTAGAAAAGTTATCTATGATTACAATTTCTTTTCCTGAATTTAAAAGTTCAACTGCTGTATGACTGCCTATGTACCCTGCTCCTCCTGGTAATAAAATAGCCATATTATTTTCTCCTCTCTAAAATAATCTCTTTTACTTTTTGTTTTACTTCTTCTATTGTCATTGTAGTAGTATCTACTACAATAGCATCCTCTGCTATTTTTAAGGCTCCTACTTTTTTATGCATATCATTATAATCTCTTGTCTTTACATTTTCTAAAACCTCTTCATAGCTTCCTAATATTCCTTTTTCTTGATTTTCTTTAAATCTACGTTTTGCTCTTTCTTCCACATCAGCATCTAAATAGATTTTCACTTGTGCCTTTGGAAATACTACTGTTGTAATATCTCTGCCTTCCATAATAACATCTTTTCCTTCTGCTATTTTTCGTGATAAATTCACTACTATTTCACGAATTTCTGGAATAGAAGAAATTTGTGATACCAAATCACTTACCTCTTTACTTCTTATCTCTGTTGTAACATTTTCTCCATCTAAAAAAGTTCTTTGATCACCAGTATAATTTTCTACATATATACTACTATTTTTAGCTATTTGTATTAATTCTTCACTTTGTTCTAAAGAATTTATCCCTTTTCTGATTGCTTTTAATGTAATACAACGATATATTGCTCCTGTATCTATATTTACTAATCCTAATTCTTGTGCTATTAATTTTGTAATTGTTCCTTTTCCTGTTCCTGCTGGTCCATCAATTGCTACAACAAACGGCATTTTAGTTTCCTCCTTTATTACTTGATTTAATCTGAAGAAAAATTACTATTCTTCTGGTTCTGGCATATGAATCCCTTTTGCTACAATCGTAACTTGTTGTACATTCATAGTAGTTAGCTTTTCAATTTCCTTTTTTATTTTTTCTTTATACGTTCTTAGAGTTCCTAATATATTATACCCATAATTGATAGAAACCTCCATATAAATGTTAGGCCCTTCTGGTGTGCTTTCTACCCTTGTTCTCATCACTTTATAAATTGCTTCTGAACGTTTTGCTAAGTATTCTGCAATTTGACGAAATACTACATCTGAAATTGTAAAATTTCCTAAGTAACTAAAAGTTGGTCTAATAATTGATTTTTCTGTAATATATGGATCTGTCCCTTTTCCTTTAAATTTAAAAATTTGTAATGGATCTAAAATATAACCTGAAAAGTCTTTCTTAATTTCAAAGGTAGGTACTGGAATAACATGCTTTCCTTGTGTTGTACGAATTCTTTTAGCAGTTTCCATTTCTGCCTCTGTTGCCACATCTTGAATATATATCCTTTTGCAAGGTTTTGATAATCCTAAATTTTCTGTAATTTTATCTATCATTCCATCAGATGTCCCTAATATCAAAATCGCTTCAGGCTTATGTTTTCTAATTGCTTTTCTCATTTCATTTCTGTCACTGTCATTGACAAATATTGCTTTTTTAACAGTTTCTATTTTAGTAGGTGCTTTTTTTGCTGATGTACCTGCAATTACATCATTTTCATTAATCAATAGTCCATCATCTATGATATAACTAATATTATTTTCACTAGCTACCATTTGGGCACGATAACTTTTACCTGTTCCTGATGGACCTATAAAAGCATATACTTTTACGTCCTCGTTATTATACACTAAATTATTCGCTATATTATTTGCTAAATTATCAAGAAGCATATTTTTTCTCTCCTCATTATAACTAATTTTTACTATTGTATGCCAAATCTATCAAGCTTATCCTTGCTTTTCTATTAATGCAATGGTATATCTGTAATTATGATACTTAATAGAAAAACTTTCTCTTTGTATTTCTTTTACCTTTTCTCCATATAATTTTTTTAGTTCATCACATATACTAAAATCATCTGAGCTCACTACCCAAATTCTACCTTTGTAGTCTTTTAAAGGCTCTAATGTTTTAATTGTTAGCATATCTTTTCCAAAAGCAGCATAAGCTGCTTCTACATTCCATTTTTCCTTATCATAAAAGCAATTGGGCGTATCAATTAACTGCATACTAATTACAAACCCACTGCCCCTATTATCAAATAAAATCATATCATCTTCTTGTAAATCTTGTTTCACATAAGCAAGCGGTTTGCCATTTACAGCATCATAATTCATTTGGATTAATTGAGAATTAATCATCATTGATACAATGATGATTATGATACTTAGTATCATAGTCATCATTGATACAATGATGATTATGATACTTAGTATCATAGTCAAAATCTTTCTTCCTCCTTGAGCTATGAAAAAAGCTAAAAAGAAGATGAATAGGCCTGTTAAATTCAAGAAGTATCTGGCATATAGAAGTGGTTTTTTCAGTGAAATAATATAAATGCAAAGCATCACTAAAAAGTAGAGTATAATCGCCCAAAAACCAGCTATATTCCTATTTTTTATTTCTTGCTTTTTACTAAGTCTAACTGTTCTTACCACAGAATAAATAGCATATAAAGAAATGACTCCTGCAAAAATCATTGCTATTGTTTTACTAATATAAGCAATATCTAAATTTCCTGTAAATTGGAAAGTAAATAATTGTAAAAATATTTCAGCGTTTGGCCTTGGAATCCAGAATCCATTTGACATCCCTTTTAATTGTAATATCACAGCAGATATAAACCAAGGTAAATATAGTAAGATTTGCATAATAGCAGATATGGTAAAACACTTTAAATCTATTGAGTATAGCTTACTTTCTTTCCTAACTTTATGTTCTTTGACTGTTTTTATCATTAAATAAACAAATAAAATAACATTCATTACACCAGCTGTTGCTAATCCATAATAGTGAATATAACAAGAAGCTAGGCTAAATAGTGCAAATAAAATCCAATTCTTTACCTTTGTTCTGCTAAAGCTATTATCTCCTGCTTGTGTATAAATCCTATAAGCATATAAAGACATAACACTTACTACTAACATTGCCCAAGTATACATTCTAATTTCACCAGAATATACACAACTAATTGGTAAAAAAAGCGTTAAAAAAGAAAATAGAAATCCTACCTTTTCTCCAAAATCTTTTCTAATATGGGTATATCCTAAAATTCCTAAAATCGCAATTGGTAGCATTGAGAAAAAACGATATATATAAATATTAGAACCAAAAATTAAATAAAAAATAT
>JAAWKD010000060.1 GCA_022797215.1 Clostridia bacterium | reverse complement strand
AAAAAGAGTTAGAAAATGTTTCATAGAATTTAGCCCTAAAACTAAATTTTTAGGGCTAATGTTTAAAAATTTTTGGGACATTTTCCAAAATCATTGACATTTATATAATATCCATTTTCCCCATTAAATTTTGATACTGAATAAAAAAGATTTCTTTATCTTGCAAAGTAATTGCCTTGTTTAATTCATTTACTAGAATATAACATTGATTTACTAAAGTCTGATTTTGAAAATTTTGTCCTACACTGTTTAATAAACTAGTAAATTGTGCAATCGCTCCAGATAATTGTTTCTTAGCAGCCTCCCAATTTCCATTAGAAACATCTACATACGCAGTTACTACAGATGCTTTAATTTCCAATACATTGGTTTCCTTACTATCTGGCTTATATCCTTGACTATATTTAGGCAATAGTTGATATAATTTAGCAATTTCAGACATAGCTTTTGGCTTATCTTTCTTTTTGACATTTTGTGTACTAGTATTTAAAAAATCGTTAAAAGCTAAAATTGTTTTCCCATCTATATTTAAAGAGTTTAGGTCAATACTAATTGTATTCCAAGTTTGATATAAATTTTCAATTTGTGTTTGAATAGTTTCCCATTGCGTTTCATATTTTCCTTGATTAGCCAACACTCCATTCTGTGTTTCTTTACTATTTGGCTTATTATTAATTAAATGTTCTTTTGACTGACTTTCTTCTTGATTGTTCGAAGGTTTTTCTGAATTATTAGAAGAATTACTTTCGCTATTAGAAGATTCATTATTTGAACTTGATTTTGAAGTAGCTTGCATAGAGTCAAATTGCCATTCTGATGAATTATCTTCTTTTAAAAATCGTCCTATATGGAGACCATTGAAATCACCAAGCATAGAAACAAGATAATTGTCTATATATTTTATTTCTTGTGCTACTTTTTCATCTAAAGTAAGTTCTTTGTTGCCATTACTCGCAAAAACAATTAAAGAAGAAAGTACGAGTAAAACAATAATAATACTAACAATAATAACAATAATATTTTTTTTCATTAAAAAAATTCCTTTCGCTTTTCTTTACAATTAGTGTGACCAAAATATTTCCTTTTATTCTCAAGTATAAATATTTTTATTTATCTAATACTATTACTAAAAGAAATTTAAACGAATTTGGGTGTCAACTGCACTCTTCTTAGAAAGAGGAATATAAAATGAATGCGCTTGTAAGATTATATAGTGATAAAGAAGGAGAAATTCCTTCCTTTCTAACTAGATTTTTTGGAAATAACCAAATTACTGTAAATGATGAACTTCTATGGCAAAAAGAATATGAAAACCCCCTTGAAATGGTAGATATGATGGGGGCTTTAATTGAAAATGATGAAGATTATAAAATTAATATGTGGATTAGTTTGGACCAGGATCTTTTTATTAATATTACTAAAAGCAGTATCAATGATGTAATTCGCTATTTATATGAAAGATACCCCTATTAAATAGAGGTATCTTCTTCTTTTTCTAAAATAATTGTAACTGGTCCATCATTTTGAAGTGTTACTTGCATATCAGCTCCAAATTTACCAGTAGCCACTTTTCTAATATTTTCTTTTTTACATTGTTCTACAAAATATTCATATAGTTCATTTGCTATATTAGGTTTTGCTGCGTCTGTAAAGCTTGGCCTATTTCCATGACTACAATTAGCATACAATGTAAATTGCGATACAATTAAAAGCTCTCCATCAATATCTTGTATTGATAAATTCATTTTTTCATTTTCATCCTCAAAGATACGCAAATGAATTAACTTTTGAACAAGAAAGTCGGCTATCCCTTTAGTATCTGTTGGTGCTACCCCCAGTAATACCATAAATCCTTGTTTAATTTCTCCAATTGTTTCGTTTTCTACTACTACGTTTGCATTTTTTACTCTTTGTACAACTAGTTTCACTTTTCCCTTCCCCTTTACTTGGTACTATTCATCATCATCCTCTTCATCTAATATATTGTTTTCGTCTAAAATTTCGATATTATCTATTTTCTGTTCTTGATGAAAAGTTTTTGAATGAGGTTGTTTTAGAATTTGATCTTCTTCATCTGTTGTAACAATAGTTGCTGGTCCATCATTCTGTTTGGCTTCTTTTAGTTGTTCTTGTATATATCCACAATTAGGACAATAATGAAAATCATAATAAATTTCATAATGGCATTCTGGACATTGCTTTAAGTCCTTCAATTTTAATAACTCCATACGAAAAGCATCTATTTCATCTGCCAAAGTATCAATTCTAGAACAAGGATTTAATAAATCAGCCTCTGGATTAATTTCTTCTTTCAAAAGATACTTTTCATAAATAGTTTTACCAATATCTTCATAAATTTCTTGAATTTTTCTTTTATTTTCAGACATTTGTGTCTTTAGCCTAATTTCTCTAGCTAATTTTCCTGTTGCCTTTACCGCAGAATGATACGTATCTACTGCAGTTCTACTAATTTTATCCATAATATTTTCCATAATCTCCTCCTATATCGCAAAAATATTGAGAATAGAAAGTTCAGACCGCATAGCGTTCAATCGTAGCGAAGCGAAGGGCGATTGGAGCAACCATCCTTTATTAAATAGGAAGGCTACAACCAACAAGGTCAAACGATATTCTCAATATTTTCTGCCCTATAGTAATATTATGGAAAAAATAACGAAAAATATTCTATTATTCAGATTTTTTTTCACGAGTCATTAATTTTAAAACTGCTTCTCTTGGTTGTAAATTATTGTATAATACATCATAAACTGTTTCAACAATTGGCATTTCAATATTATATTTTTGTCCTAATTCATAAGCTACTTCAATATTATCAACACTTTCAATAGTCATTCCCACTTCTTTTTTTGTTTCTTCTAGACTGAGGCCTTTACCAATACATCTACCAGCTTTTCTATTTCTACTATGTTCGCTCATACACGTAACAATTAAATCTCCTAAGCCCGATAAACCATAAAAAGTATTGTGCTCTCCACCCATTGCAACACCTAATCTTGCCATTTCTGTTAATCCTCTTGAAATTAATGCTGCAAAAGTATTATCCCCTAAATTCAACTCAGCAGTCACACCTGCACAAAAAGCAATGATATTTTTTAAAGCTCCTCCTAATTCAACACCTTGTATATCAGAGCTTGTATACACTCTCATTGCTTCATTCATAAAAGTATCTTGTACTAAATATTGTACATCATAATCTTTAGAAGCAATTACAATAGCTGTAGGAATGCCTAAAGAAACTTCTTCTGCATGGCTTGGGCCAGAAAATGCACCAATTTTGCTATTTGGTATTTCTTCTTTAGCAACATCACTTAAAGTAGATAGACTATCACGCTCAAATCCTTTAGAACAAATAATAACTGGTTGATTTGTGATATATTCTTTGTACTGTCTTAAAGTATATCTAAAAAATTTTGAAGGAGTAACATGTAAAATAAGGTCTGAACCTTCTACTGCCTCTTTTATATCAGTGGTACAGTAAATATTATCTGGCATAGTTGCCATTGGCAAAAATTTGCATTTCTTTTCATTGTTAATTAAATCTGCCTCATTTTGAGCAAAAGACCAAAGTTTCACTTGATGTCCCATTTTAGCTGCATGGATGGCTAAAGCACATCCCCAACTTCCACTACCTATAATACAAATATTTTTCATTCTTTCTTTTCCTTTCGTTCTATTTCATTATTATTTCTTAAAGCTTAATTTATTCTCTGTTCCTGTAAATATTCTTTTTAAATTGCTTCTGTGATTGAAAAGAACTAAAAGTGCAATAACAATACTGAAAATCAAATAACTCCAATTACTACTTTCCGCTACAATATAGTTTTGATTAATAAACAACACTAGTACAGGAAATAACACTGCTGCTGCAATGGATCCAACTGATACCATTCTAGTTAATGCCATTAATAATAAAGCAAATACTAAGCAAATTAAACCAATTTGCCAATTAATCATAAGCAATACCCCTAGTGAAGTAGCTATTCCTTTTCCACCTTTAAATTTGAAGAAAATAGGGAAAGTATGTCCAATGATAACAAATACACCTGCTAATTGGACTAATAAGGCTTTGTCTAAATCTTTCATAATAACACCTGCAAGTAATGCTATTAAAATGGCTACTACACCTTTTAAAATATCACAAACTAAAGTAATAGCAGCTGCTTTTTTTCCTACTGATCTTAAAACATTTGTGGTTCCTGCATTTCCACTTCCCTTTTCTCTTACATCAAATCCTGCTATCTTCTTACTGATGATAACAGAAAAACTGATACTACCCATTAAATAGGCAATAATTGCAACTATAATATATGTTGCCATAATAATCACTCTCCTTTTTTTATCCTTTGAAATTTCTAATCTTCTTTGTCTTTCTTTTCTCTTACAATCATTCTAATTGGTGTTCCTGTAAGTCCAAATTCTTTTCTAATTTGATTAACCAAATATCTTTCATACGAAAAATGGAATAATTGTTTATCATTGACAAATACCACAAATGTTGGTGGTTTTGTGGTTGCTTGTGTCATATAGAATATCTTTAATCTTCTACCTTTATCTGTTGGTGGTTGTACAATTGTTACTGCTTCACTTAGCACATCATTTAAAACAGAAGTAGATACTCTTAAAGCATTTTGACTTGCCACCATATTAATCATTTCATATAATTTATCTACTCTTTGACCTGTTTTTGCTGATATAAATAATATTGGCGCATAAGATAAATAGGACAATTTATTATATACATCTTTTTTATAGTTTTCCATTGTCTTTTCATCTTTTTCAATATCATCCCATTTATTAACAACGATGATAACACCTTTTCCAGCTTCATGTGCTTCACCTGCAATTTTAGTATCTTGTGCTGTTACTCCTTCATTAGCATCTAACATTAAAATACATACATCTGCTCTTTCAACAGCAAGTAAACTCCTCATAACACTGTACTTTTCCAAATTATCATTCACTTTACTTTTTCTACGAATTCCTGCAGTATCAATAAATACATATTTTCCAAACTCATTTTCAAATTCAGAATCAATAGCATCTCTTGTTGTTCCTGCAATGTCACTTACAATTACTCTGTTTTCTCCTAGAATTCTATTAACTAAAGAAGATTTCCCCACATTTGGCTTCCCTATAATAGCAACTTTTGTAATGGTATCATCTGTTTCTTCTTCTATCTGTTCTGGAAAATGCTCATAAACAGCATCTAGTACATCACCTATGCCTTTTGCATTAACACTAGATACCGCATAAGGGTCTCCCACTCCTAAGTTATAAAATTCATATAACTCATTTGGCGTATTTCCAAACGTATCTGATTTATTACATACTAAAACAATTGGTTTTTTAGATTTTCTAAGCATTAAAGCAATTTCTTCGTCAGCTGCTGTAACTCCTTGTTTAATATCTGTTAAAAATAGAATAACATCTGCAATTTCAATTGCCATATCTGCTTGTCTACGCATTTGAGAAAGAATAATATCATCAGATTCAGGCTCAATTCCTCCTGTATCTACTAAAGTAAAATCTCTTCCTCTCCAATTTGCTTCTGCATACACTCTATCTCTCGTAACTCCTGGTGTATCTTCTACAATTGAAATCCTTTTTCCTACTACATAATTAAAAAATGTAGATTTTCCTACATTTGGTCTTCCTATAATTGCAACTGTTGGCTTTGCCATGTGTTCACCTTCTTTTTGCTTTCTTAAATTATTATTTAAAATTTCTTAACTTTTTACTGTACTAATTTTACTATACGAATGGAAAAATAGCAAGACAAATCTTGCTATTTGACTAGTATTTCTATATCTTTTTAGTATGTTATTTTCCCATCTAGTAAATCATCATTTTGTATCCACTCATTGACATCAATTTTTTGATATTCTGTATCACTAATTCTTACGATAACTTGTTCAATGCCACTATTAATAATCATTTTCCTACACATTTGGCAACAACCTGCATTTTCTTCATACTTTCCTGTATCTGTGCGATATTGTACCAAATATAATGTGGCACCAAGCATATTTTTCCTACTAGCACTAATTAGGGCATTTTGCTCAGCATGAACACTTCTACAAGCATCGTATCCTGCATGTCTTACATCTGGAAAATATTTTTTCTTGCAACAGTATCCTAAGTCTATACAATTTTCTCTTCCCCTAGGTGCTCCACTATAACCAGTTGAAATAATTTCATCTTGATTTACAATAACTGCTCCTGATTTTTTCCTAAGGCACGTACTTCTGTCCGCCACTGCTTTTGCTATGTTTAAATAATAGTTTATTTTATCAATTCTTTGCTCCATAAGATACTCCTTTCATTCCTTCTCACCAGAATTATATTCTACACATTTTTCTTCTAATAATTTAAAATTACAACATCTTTCTTTTATTTTCAATGGTAGTTTTTCATTATTATATAATGTATATAATTTAAATGATTTATTCTTTATCTGAATATAGTTTGCATTTAGCCAGTTTAGTTGTTCTGTTAATAATTTTTGATATTTTAGTTCTGCACTTGATGAACGCTGTTTATCTAAATCTACTAAGGAATAATTTCTTTCACTTACTGGTATCATATTATTAAAGTTGACCGCTCCTAATTCTCCATCTTTTATTTTGAAAAAGTCTAAGGTATTTTTCATATGTTTATGTTTCTCTTTTGGACTTGACAATGGTGCAAAATATTCATATTTTTCTATTTGAAACAAAATTCCTACAAAAGGTCTTAACTCTTTTTCATTTTTATTATAAGATACCTTATTATCAAATTTTCTTAGATAATCACAATAATCGGAATTAACTTTAACAATTTTCAGATGTATAGCCATTTTAATACCTCCTAGTATAATAATGTTAAGTCAGAAATGACTCGACATTATTTTATTTTTTTCTATGAGTTATTCAAAAACTCATAACATAATATTAGAC
>JAAWKD010000059.1 GCA_022797215.1 Clostridia bacterium | reverse complement strand
TATTATTCCATATCTCTCCATTTTCTTCTTTTCCTATAAAACTACCTGTGTGTGTGTGTGTGTGTGTGTGTGTGTGTGTGTGTGTGTACAGCCTCAACGCTTTTAAGGTTATTCATTCTCCCTTTCATTTTTCTTTTCCTCCTATGTTTCTCTCTTTTTGTATTATTATTCTTAACACAAAACTTCCTTTTATAAATATATACTAACAATCTCAAATATAATTGTCAATACTCTTTCACTATTTTCCTTATTATTTACTTTCTAGTCCTTGTATATCCTCTAATATTTTCCAGCTACCTATCTTTTCTGGTAAAGAATAAAATGTCAGTTCCTCATTACTAGTTGGATGAAAAACTTTAAGCTCATATGCCCAAAGAGTTAATTGCTTTCCATGACCTCTTCCTCCATATTTTTGATCCCCATAAATACTGTGATTTCTAGATGAGAGTTGTACTCTAATTTGATGATGTCTTCCTGTATGAAGATGAATTTTCAAAACAGATAAATCTAATTGTTCATCATATTTTAAAACCTCATAATCTAAAACAGCTAATTTGCTATTTTTTATTCCTTCTATAACAACTTTGCTTTTATTGTTTCTTTCATCCTTTAAAAGATAATCCTCTAATGTACCTTGATTCTGTTCCATTTTGCCATTCACAATTGTTATATAAGTTTTCTGAAATTGTTTTTCACGTACTTGGTTACTAAGCCTACTAGCAGCTTTAGAGGTTTTGGCAAATACCATTACTCCACCTACAGGCCTATCTAAACGATGTACTAATCCTACATATACATTTCCAGGCTTTTGATATTTTTCTTTTATATATTGCTTTACTATTGTAAGTAAGTCTACATCCCCTGTCTTGTCTCCTTGTGAAGGGATGTTGACTGGCTTTTCTACTACTATTATATGGTTATCTTCATATATTACTTTTAATTGTTGCATTTTCTTACTCCTTCTTTATTCAAGGTGTTTCCCCAATCTGACATTAGCTTTCCCATCTTCCATAAATTCCACAAGGAAGTATCATTTTAGAATTTGTCATAGGTAGTCCAATCTCTCCATGTGATACCTTTCCCTTATATTGTTTGGCAATTGTTAAGTTTAATAAGTTTTCTAATACCATACTAGAAATACCAGTCGTATAAGAATTAATTAGAAAAAATAGTGGTTTGTCTGATAGTACTTTGCTACATAAGTCTATTAATTCTGGTAAATTCTCTTCAAATTTCCATACTTCTCCATTTGCTCCTCTTCCATAAGAAGGTGGATCCATAATGATAGCATCATAGGTATGTCCTCTACGAATTTCACGGTTTACAAATTTGACTACATCATCTACAATATATCTTACTGGTTTGTCTTGTAAGCCTGATGCTGCTATATTTTCTTTTGCCCAAGCTACCATTCCCTTTGAGCTATCCACATGACAAACAGAGGCACCAGCGTAGCTACATGCTACACTAGCTCCTCCTGTATAGGCAAATAAATTTAAGACTTGAATTGGCCTTTGTGCCTTTTGTATTTTTTGTATCATCCAATCCCAATTTACAGCTTGCTCTGGAAATAATCCTGTATGTTTAAAGCCCATTGGTTTAATGAGAAAAGTCAAATTTTTATATTGAACTTTCCAACTATCTGGAATTTTCTTTTGATAGTTCCATGCTCCTCCCCCTGTACTGCTTCTTTGATACCTTGCATGTGCCTTTTTCCATTTTTCTGGGAAAGAGGGGCTAGTCCAAATAATTTGTGGATCTGGTCTAGCTAAAACAATATCTCCCCATCTTTCTAATTTCTCACCATTTGCCATATCCAATATTTCATAATCTTTCCAGTCTTTTGCTACTTCCATTGTTACATCCTTCCATTTTTTATTATTGCTTTGAACGTACATTTATTACATATTAAATTAAACTATACTAAGAATACGCACAAAATTTGATACTAAAACCATGTCAATACTAATAAACACAATCGCGGAAACTACAGCTGTTGTTATCAATTTATGTTTTTGTATTCCTTGTAAAAACTTGCTTGTCCTTTTTTCTTTTTTGCTTTTTATGGTACGATTAATCTCTCCATAGCGTACCCCTAAAATCACATCTTTTGTATACTCCATAATTCCCCTCCTTATTACTAATATATGTTCCATATGCGGGAATTATGACTAAAATCGTATGTCATTTTTCTTGCTTTTTTGCTATCTTTTTCTTTCGTTTTTTAATTCTTCTTTTATTCTTTGTGCTAATTCGATTGTAATTCCTGGAATTTCTATCATTTCCTCTAAGCTTGCTTCTTTTATCTTAGCAACACTACCAAACTTTTTCAGTAATTCTTTTTTTCTGGCTTCTCCTATTCCGTCTATCCCATCTAGGTCAGATCTTGTTATTTCTTTATCTCTTAAAGACCTATGGTAACTAATTGCTTTATCATGAATACAGTCTTGGAAATAGGTAATTAGCTTCATAAGTTCTTCTGATAGTGGTATTTCTTCTCTATTTTCATTAATTAATGCCCTTGTAGAATGTTTATCATCTTTTACCATTCCATAGATTGGCAATTTCAAATTAAGTTCTGCTACTGCTTGTTTAGCAGCATGAATCTGTGTTACTCCTCCATCTACAAAAATCACATCTGGCAATTCTCCAAAAGCCTTGTCCTTTTTCCTAATGGAATGTCTTAGTCTTCTCGTAATCACTTCATTCATACACCTTGGGTCATCTTGCCCTAATACCGTTTTGATTTTAAAATTACGAGATAGATATTTTTTTACTTCTCCGTCTTGTAATACACACATTGAGGCAACAATAAATTGTCCTGAAAGATTGGAAATATCATATCCCTCAATTTTTCTAGGTATTTTTTTCAAGTGTAATATTTCTTGAAGTTCTTTTACTGCTTGATATTTTTCTCTTTCTTTATTGGTCAATGTAATTTGTGCATTATTCTCTGCCATTGTTACTAATTTTAGCTTTTCACCTTTTTGTGGCGTTTTAATTTCTACCTTTCTTCCTGCCATTTGTGAAAGCCATTGTTCTAGTAATTCTTTATCCTCTATCTCTTCTTTAATCATAATTTTGTTAGGCAACAGCATTTCTCCTATATAATGTTGTTTTAAAAAGTTAGACAAAATCTCCTTGTCTGTTTCATCTTGTAAATCATCTAAAAAGTAGTGATGTCTTTCTATCATTTTACTATTTCTAATTAAAAATAACTCCATACAAATATGGAAAGGACTTCTTGCTAAACCTATTACATCAATATCATGCTCTGATAAATTAGATACCTTTTGCTTTTCTTCTGTAATTCTTTGAATAGCAAATTTCTTATCTCGTAACATTGCTGCTTTTTCAAACTCTAACTTTTCTGCTGCTTTTTGTATTTCTTCTTCTAGTTGTTTTATCACCTTAGCGGTCTTACCTTCTAATAATCCAATAATCTGATTAATTTCCTCTCTATATTCCTCTTTCGAAATTTTACCAGCACATGGAGCAGAACATTTTTTAATTTGATAATTTAAACATGGCTTTGCTCTACTTTTGAATACTTTACATTGTCTAATTTGATATCTTGAACGAATAAAGTCTAGCATTTCATTTGCTGCTCCACTACTAGCATAAGGTCCAAAATACCTAGCTCCATCATTTAATATTTTTCTAGTTGTAAATACTCTTGGGAATTCTTCCTTTGTGGTAATTTTAATATAGGGATATGTTTTGTCATCTTTGAGAAGTACATTAAATTTTGGCATATTCTTTTTAATGAGATTACATTCTAAAATAAGAGCCTCTGATTCATTATCTGTTACAATATATTCAAAATGGTCTACTAAGGCTACCATATTTTCAATTCTCTTAGTTTTGTTATTTTTTCTAAAATATTGCCTTACTCTATTTTTTAGAGAAATCGCTTTTCCTACATAGATAATATGATTCTCCTTATCTCGCATAATGTATACACCTGGCTTATCAGGCAACTTTTTTAGTTCTTCTTCAATACAAAACATTACTTTCCTCCGCTTTTTTTGCTGTTCCTATTTTAACATAAATTCCTCTTTTTTACAATAACTAGAAGAAAAGTGCCGTTCACGCAAAGACAAGCTTTCAAGCGCCTAATGTTACTTTCTTAGATTTATATAAATTAAATGAAAGCAACGTCTCGCAGGAGTAATTATTCTTCTAGTTATTGTAGTTTTAATCTGAAATAGGTTTTATCCACCTCTTTTTTTGACACATCTCCATTTTTGTAGTAATATAATAATATTGAGAGAAATGCAAAATAAATTGTAAAAAGGAGGAGGAATTAGTTATTAGCGCCAGAACAAGAAATTTCTTTTCTTGTTGACGAGGATAGGACTTATCGAATTTTCGGCGGATGGTCCTATGGCATCATTACTGCCATGAAATATTAGGAAAAAACTCATAGTAATATGATAACAAATCTAATAGGGTAATGTTATTTGCATTCTTTCTTGTATTTTAAGGAGGAAAATAATATGTGTGGAATCGTAGGTTATATAGGCAATCAAAAGGCTGTTCCAGTACTTATTAATGGCTTACATTGCTTAGAATATCGTGGATATGACTCAGCGGGAATTGCTGTTTTAGAAAATAAAGAGATTGTTGTTATGAAAGACAAAGGAAGAGTTGCTAATTTAGATAATATGTCTGGAATTAATGATTTAACTGCTTCTATTGGTATTGCTCACACAAGGTGGGCTACACATGGGAAACCATCAAAAGAAAATTCCCATCCTCATATGGATAATAGTAAGCAATTTGCAGTTGTTCATAATGGAATTATTGAAAATTATACTGAACTAAGAGATTTCTTAACCTCTAAAGGTTACCACTTCTTATCTCAAACAGATACAGAAGTAATCCCTAATTTAATTCATTATCATTATACACAAGGCACTTCTTATGAAGATAAATTTTTAGGTGCTATTCAAGCTACAGTGAAAGACTTAAAGGGAAGTTATGCATTAGAGGTTATTTCACAACTATTCCCTGATAGAATAGTTGTTGTTAGAAAGGATAGTCCTCTTGTTCTTGGAAAAGGTGAATCTGAAAATTACATTGCTTCTGATATTCCAGCTATTTTATCTTACACAAAAAATTTCTATTTATTAGAGGATAATGAATATGCAGTTATACATCCAGATAATATTCAATTTTATAATCATAACTTAGTAGAACATTCTAAAGAAATTAAAGTAATTGAGTGGGATGCTACTGCTGCTGAAAAAAATGGTTATGATGACTTTATGTTGAAAGAAATTCATGAACAACCAAATGCCATTCGTGAAACAATTGCAAATCGTTTAAATTTAGGAGAAAAATGTTCTTTTGAAGATTTGGCTATTACAAAAGAATATTTACAAAGTTTAAATAAAATGTATATTGTGGCATGTGGTACAGCTATGCATGCAGGTTTAGTTGGAAAAGATATCCTTGAAAAACTATGCAAAATTCCAGTAGAAGTAGATATTGCATCTGAATTTCGTTATCGTGACCCTATTATCGATGAAAAAACTTTATGTATTTATATTAGTCAATCTGGTGAGACAGCAGATACTCTTGCTGCATTAAAATTGGCAAAGCAAAAAGGTGCTAAAACTTTAGCAGTTACTAATGTAATTGGAAGTTCTATTACCCGTGAAGCAGATTTTACAGTCTATACTCATGCAGGTCCTGAAATCGCAGTTGCTTCTACTAAGGCATATACTTCTCAAGTTGTGTTATTATCGGTTCTTGCTATTTATTTTGCAGAACTTTTAGGAAGTTATAATGAATCCAATTTAGAAGAATTAAAATCTGAAATTTCTGGAATTCCTGCTAAATTAGAAACTATATTAGAGGAAGAAAAAACGTTAAAAGTGATTGCAGAGCAAATATATACAGAACATGATATGTATTTTTTAGGAAGAGGAACGGATTATCATGTAGCTATGGAAGGTTCTTTAAAATTAAAAGAAATCTCTTATATTCACTCTGAAGCTTATGCCTCTGGTGAATTAAAGCATGGAACTATCGCTTTGATTGAAAATGGTATTACAGTAGTTGGTATTTTAACTAATCCTGAATTAGCGCCAAAATCTATTAGTAATATTCAAGAAGTAATATCAAGAGGTGCTAAGACTTTGATTATTACTAACCAAGATGTATCTAACATTAGTTTTGACTTTGTCATTCGTATTCCAGAAACAAATAGTTTAATCTCTCCTATTCTTTCTGTTGTACCTCTTCAGTTACTAGCTTACTATGTTTCTAAAGCCAAAGGTTTAGATGTAGATAAGCCAAGAAATTTAGCAAAGTCTGTTACAGTTGAATAATATGCACAATAAAAACGCTTGATTTCACAAGCGTTTTTCATTTTATAATAATGATAAATTCCCATTTTCATCAATGGAAACATCTACATTCCAAGCATCCTTAATTGCGTTCACTGCAGAATGTGTTTGTACTGCCTCAACTTTCATTTCTATTACCATTTTATTTTCTTTTGAATAATTATATTGAGAAATAATTGTTTGACCTTCTTGTCCTTCTTGTTTTTTAAATTGAATATTGTCTAGCATATCTGTAGGATCTAACATGATATAGTCTATTGCATTTGATGTAACCTCATTTTTATGAACTATTTTTGAATAGTATAACACTTTTCTTTCTTGCGTATTAGCACTTTCATCTACTAACCAATCACTATTTGCCAAGTGTATATTTAATATATCAGGTGAATAAGATGTCAATCTATTTCCAGAAGAATCTACAAAATATTTATAGATTACTATTCTTGTATACATATCAATTTCTCCAGAATTTTTCACTACAACCTCTTCTTGATATTTTTTACCCAAAATTAGTGGTTGATTGGAATAAAAATCAATTATGCCATTACCTCCTAGTATAATAATGTTAAGTCAGAAATGACTCGACATTATTTTATTTTTTTCTATGAGTTATTCAAAAACTCATAACATAATATTAGACCAA
>JAAWKD010000058.1 GCA_022797215.1 Clostridia bacterium | reverse complement strand
TCCATTGGCTAATACAACTTTATCCCAAATATATCCATTTATTTCATTTACTCCTTTATTCGTTCGTTTTACTATGTTATTCTTTTCTAATATTGTTATACCTTTATCATTAACAACTGTCGTTTCATATACAGTTGTTGTTGCATTTACTTTTACTATCTCTTCATATGTCTCTCTACTCTCACCACTAAAATCATATTCTGTTGTAACAGATTTACTAATTATATTACTAAAAAATAATAATTCTATAACTAAAACTATTACCAATACAACAAATAAAGGCTTTTTTCCTGTAATGTATTTATTTTTCATTCCTAAATTTCTCCTTCACAAAATTTATTCTTCTATTTCTTCTAAGTTGTATAGTAGAATTTTATCATATAGTAAAACAGAAGTATATACCCTTTTTAATTATTTTTTCAATATCTTCTACTCACTTACACTCTCTAGAAATAATTTCCTAAAATATAAAAAACACACTTTGCTTTCATTTCCATTACTTGCAATGTGTGTCTCTTTTCTCTTTACCAAATTGGAAGGAATTATGTTTCTTTAATAATATAGCTATTCACGAAAAGTTCCTTAAAACTTCCCCTCCTGATATTCTATATTAAAGTCCGATGCCCAATACTCTACATCACTATGCAAACCACTAAGCTCTAAAGGACTCACTTGACTACCGCTACTCCACGACCACAGCTTTTGCCACTATCCCAAGTAGCTCCACTCCCACGAAAGGAAAATACTCCATCGTCGCCACGACGAAAGCCATAACTGGTATCGTTAATCCAGGAAGAGTTGCTAGTGTCATGCCAGCGTGCGCAATTAGGATATCTCAACATAATCCCTAATTTTTTAGTCCTCTACTTTTTGAAATTGATCTTTTGGTGCCCCACATAATGGACAAGTCCAATCTTCTGGTAACTCTTCCCATTTTACACCTTGTTCTTCTTCATCATATACATATCCACATAATAAACAAATATATTTATTCATTATCTTGAACCTCCTTATTCAAATTTATTTTCTTTATTTTATACTTTTTTTGGTATTTTATTCTTTAATTTCCAAAATACCTTTTTAATAAGCCATCAAATCCTCTTCCATGACGTGCTTCATCTTTACACATTTCATGTACTGTGTCATGAATAGCATCATATCCAAGTTCTTTAGCTTTAGTGGCAAGCATTTTTTTCCCATCACAAGCACCATGTTCTGCCATTGCTCTTAAACTAACATTTTTCTTTGTGTCTGGATAAACAACTTCTCCTAATAATTCAGCAAATTTAGCTGCATGTTCAGCTTCTTCCCATGCATATCTTTTAAAAGCTTCTGCTATTTCTGGGTATCCATCTCTATCAGCTTGACGGCTCATAGCAATATACATACCTACTTCTGTACATTCTCCCATAAAATTATCTTTCAATCCTTTTACAACTTCTTCATCTAATCCTTGTGCAACACCAATTCTGTGTTCATCACAATAACTTTTTTCTGCTGCTTCTTCTTTTAACTCAAATTTATCTTGACTTGCTCCACATTGTGGACACTTTTCTGGTGCCTCTTCTCCAAAATGAACATAACCACATATTTTACATACATATGCTTTCATATTTTTTCCTCCTTAAATTTCTATATATTTTAAAATCGTTTTTATTTTAATTGATTTGAAATGAAATTGCAATAATTTTATAAAATTTTACTTTGACTACTTACTATGTTTAGCTTTATGAGCTTACTTTTTATTTATTTTAAATTTTTTTCATTTTTTATACAAATTTGTCAAAATTTGTGATATACTGTTTTCACAAATGATAATAAATTTGGAGGTAATATGATGAACTTTAACAAATGTAACCGTTGTGGATGTTTTTTTATGACTGATACTAGTGTATGTCCTAATTGTCAACCAAAAGACCAATATGAAATGGGTCAATTAAAAAATTTTTTAGAGGAAAATACTACTCAAATTAATATAGATAACTTATCTGCCTCTACTGGAATTACAGTAAAAAATTTGAATCGTTTTCTTGCTCAAGAGCAATTTGCTAATTTTTCTGAGCAAATTCAAGGAAATACTGAAAATATAGGAATTCAATTATAAAGAAAAAAATATAATTTGTTATAGGAAATATTTTTACTCCAAATAACAAATTATATTTTTATTTATATAATCCTTAAAATACCACTCTTTTTTTCTATTCTCTCTTCTACAATTTCATAGCAATTAGCTAACTGTTTCACTGCCTTCTTACCATCTTCTTCACGATTTGCATAAATATATGCTAATACTTCATTTTCTTCTATTTTATCTCCTATTTTCTTTTTTAAAACTATACCTACTGCAGGGTCAATACTATCTTCTTTTTTCATCCTTCCTGCTCCTAAATGCATGGATACTTCTCCTACTCCTTTTGCATTTAGTTTTTTAACATATCCACATTTAGCTCCTAATAATGGTATAACATATTTTGCTTTTGGTAATAATTCCAGATTTTCAATATAGGAAATATCTCCCCCTTGCGCTTGTATTAATTCTTTTAACTTTTCAAATGCTTTTCCATTTTGAATTTGCGTTAACATTTCTTGTTTATTTTCTTCTATGTTATCTCCTTTGCCTGCCAATTTCATCATATAGGCACCTAAGGTAAACACTACTTCTTGCACATCTTCTGTCATCTTTCCTTGTAAAGCTTGCACTGCCTCAATTACTTCTAAAGAATTCCCCACTGTTTCTCCTAAAGGTTCTTCCATAGATGTAATGATACATACCGTTTCTTTTTGTGCTAATTTTCCAATTTTCTTCATGGTTTCTGCCAATTGTGTGGCTTGACTTAACTCCTTCATAAAAGCTCCGCTTCCACAAGTAACATCAAGTACAATTTTATTTGCTCCTGCTGCTATTTTTTTGCTCATAATACTAGAACTAATTAACGGTATACTTTCTGTTGCTGCAATCGTACCTCGTAAAGCATATAGCTTTTTATCAGCTGGTGCTAAGTTTAATGTTTGCCCCATTAAACTAATTCCAATTGTGCCTACATTTTTTCTAAATTCTTGTATGGTGATATTCGTTTGATATCCTGGTATCGCCTCTAATTTGTCAATTGTACCACCTGTATAGCCTAAGCCTCTACCTGACATTTTTGCTACTGGAATCCCTAAAGAAGCTATAATTGGGGCTAAGATCAGTGTAACCTTGTCTCCTATGCCCCCTGTACTATGTTTATCTACTACTATTCCAAATTCTGATAAATCTAAAATATCTCCTGAATGAGCCATTTCTAGTGTTAAATTAGTAGTTTCCTCTTCTGTCATCCCATTGATATAAATTGCCATTGTAAGTGCTGCTGCTTGATAATCTGAAATTGTTCCATTTGTATAATTAGTTACAAAATATGTTATTTCTTCTTTACTTAATTCTTGCTTATCTCTCTTTTTAGCAATGATTTCTTGTATATTCACTCTTTTTTCTCCTTGTATATTTATAAGACTCTGATTTTCTAAATATATCAAATTGTTCTACTAAGTTGTACTGATTCTACACAAAATTCTTAGTAAAACTACGACGATGTAAAGGGCAAAGTCCATACTCCTTAATAGCTTGAATATGTGCTGCAGTTCCATATCCCTTGTGTTTGATAAAACCATATTGTGGGTATACCTCATCCCATTGTCTCATAATTCTGTCTCTTGTTACTTTTGCGATAATCGAACTACATGCAATAGAATAGCTAATTGCATCACCATGAATAATGGATTTATATGGTATACCATCTGTATCAATTTTAGTTAATGCATCTACTAAAATAGCATCTGGTTTGGTTATTTCTAATTCTGGTTTTTCTTTTAATTTCTCTTCCATATCTTTAATTGCCATTGTTAAACCTTTTTTAGTTGCTTGTAAAATATTAATTTCATCAATTTCTTTTTGCCCAATAATTCCAACTCCATAGCTAATTGCTTCTTCTGTAATTAATTCATAAAGCTTCTCTCTTTTTTTCTCTGCTATTTTCTTAGAATCGTTTATTCCTTCTATCATAGATTCTCTTGGCATCATGCAACAAGCTACAACAACTGGCCCTGCAAGAGGGCCTCTTCCTGCCTCATCAATCCCTGCAATTGCTTTTAAATTCTCTTTGGTATACAACTCTTCTTCTACCTTTTTTAGTTCTGTTAATCTTACTAATTCTTTTTCTTTCATGATTACTTATCCTTTTTATACTTCATTTTCTACATTTTGAACCATATTTTTCTGAGTAATTCCAATTCCTATGATAAACCCCTGCTCATCATAACTCGCGCTTACATCATATCTAAGACTATTATAAATGCTATTTCTCAATTTCTCAATTTCTTCTATTTTATAAACAGCATTACTATTTTCCCAGTCTTTCTTTGTTTTTAGCTGACTAACATCTCCTTCTTTTACAAACACTCTTTTATCTTCATTCACCGAATTAATAGTTATCACTACACCACACAATGCTTTAACACTACTTCCAGTTTTGTTGTTTCCAATATACCAACTCATTTTAGTATTGAATGGTTCCACTACTTTCCTTACATTCCATTCTCTTTCACTTTTTCTTAACTCTTCTAAAGCATTATCATACCAATTTGCAGTTATTATAAAATAGATAATTACTAATATAATAGCAATAATAACTCTTATATTACTTCTTCTAATTTTCTTTAGCTCATCCATGTTTTCTCCCACTTTACTTTTATGATTCTTTATCTATTACATCATTTCTACCAAAGGTCCCTCTTGTATTTCTATTATCATTGGAATTGTAATTCCTAGTGCTACTACAAGAACTAACAAAAGTATTACTTTTAAAAACAAATTGATTTTCTTTTGTTTTTTTATTTTCTCTTGAGTCTCATCTATTTTCTGACTTTCTATTTCTTTTTCATTTGCTATTTGTCTTAAAACCTCCTGTACTTCCTCTTTGTCTTCTTTCACTTTTCTCACCCTTATTTCTTTTTTTCTTCCTTCTTCTCTTCTTGTTTATTTTCTTCCTTCTTTTGTGTACTTTCTACTTTTTCTTTGCTTGTTTGTTCTTGTGTATCTTTCTCTACTGTATAGTATACTTCTCCCTCATCATCACTATATCCTTTGGTATAGTATACTTTACTAGAAGTATAATCTACAATATAGTAACTATCCTTTTCTAATTCTACATTTTCTAGTTTCATTTCATTAATATTCTCTTGATTTAATACATAATATTTAGCCCCTTTTTCCTTTGGGTCAAATAACTCCTTTTCTAAAAATTCTTTCACGAGCTGCTCTTCTTCCATCTCTGTTAGCTTTGTTCCTACTAAAATATCCTCTTTTTTTTCTAAAATATATTCACTAGAAAGTTTCTGTACTCTTGCTTCTACTAATAATATATCTGTTTTAATATCTTCATTTTTTCCTTTATTTAATTGAAGTCTTACAAAATAGACTACACCAAAAGTAAGTAGCGCAATAATCACTACTAAAATTGCTGTACTAATGAATGTTAGTCCTTTTTCACTTTTCATTTTTCACTACTCCTTTTTATTTTCCTTATTATCACTATATTCTTTTTTCTATCTTTTATTATTTTCTTGCCTTCTATTTCTTACTTATTATATAAAATTCTGTAACCCCTGTCAAGTTTACCTTTTGCCCAGTTCGTAAAATTTTAAAAAATAGAAAAAAGCTACAAAAGGTTCACATATTTTTCACAAAAGTCTTGTATGATATATTTGTTTTAGGATATTATATAAATAGAAATTTTTCGGAGGTAAAATAAATGGAAGAAAATCAATCAAATCAAAACAACAACAATCAAACTGAAACAAGTCAAACTTTTAAAAGTGCTAATCCTATTGTTACTGAAACTAGTTATAAAGAGTTTCGCAATAGTGAAAAAAGACCCAAATCAAGTGGAAGTGGTTTTGGAAAAACAGTTGTCCTACCCTTCTTTTGCGGAATCCTTGGAACTGCACTAGTGATTGGTACCTGTATTAGTGTTCCAAGCATCAAAGAACAAATTATTAGACAACTTGTTACTACCAATAATACTTCTACTAATGATGAAAATAACTCAAGTTCAACTAATATAAATACACAATTAATCTCTTTACAGGGTTATTCTGATACAGGTGTCGGAGTTGCCAAAAAAGTGCAACCATCTATTGTCGCTATTACAGTAGAATATTCTGTTAATTCTATTTTTAATAGAACACCTAGTAAAGCAACTGCTAGAGGTTCAGGAATTATTATTAGTGAAGATGGATATATTTTAACTAATAATCATGTTATTAATTCATCTAACTCTAGTAACAATTCATTTTATGAGATCGGAAAGGCAAATAAGGTAACTGTTAAATTATATAATGATGATACAGAATACCAAGGAGAAATTATTGGTACTGACTCTCAAACTGATTTAGCTGTTATCAAAATTGATAAAACAGGATTAACAGCTGCAGAACTTGGAGATTCTGATAGTGTTCAAGTAGGAGAATTCTCTATGGCTATGGGTAGTCCTTTAGGACTAGATAATAGTGTTACTGCTGGTATTATTAGTGCAGTAAATCGTGAAGTGTCTGATGAAGACGGCAACAAATATATTGCTATTCAAACAGATGCAGCTATCAATTCTGGTAATAGTGGTGGTGCTTTAGTTAATAGCAAAGGGCAAGTAATTGGAGTTAATACATTAAAACTATCTGGAACTTCTGTAGAAGGCATTGGATTTGCTATTCCTATTAATGCTACAAAAGATATCTATAACCAATTAATTCAATATAGCAAAGTAAAACGTCCTTATGTTGGAATTGGTGGTAGTGATTTAACTAAAGAAATCGCTGATCAATATCGCTTAGCACTCGACGTTGGTGTTTATGTTAGATCTGTTGACGACTTCTCTGCTGCTGAAAAAGCTGGCATTAAACCCGGTGATATTATTATTGAAGCTGAGGGAAAGAAAATTACAACAATGGATGAATTAAATGAAATTAAGAATAAGAAACAAATTGGTGATACTTTAAAATTAAAAATACATCGAGACGGTAAAGAAAAAGAAGTTACTGTAACATTACAAGAACAACCATAATGTTTTTTTAATAAGCAAAGTTAAAGAGGAAGTCCTAGGCTTCCTCTTTGTTCTGTTAGACAGGCGTTTATATAAGGAAAAACTATTTTAAATATTACACATTAGGTTACTTAAAAAAGTAAATTCTGGGTAATAGGAATTTAGTGTGTAAAGGAGAAAATTCAGAAATATCAATGAGAATTTTCTCTTTTTTGTATACAAA
>JAAWKD010000019.1 GCA_022797215.1 Clostridia bacterium | reverse complement strand
CCAACTTTTAAAAGTTGGAAGAGAGAACCGTCCCATTTTCCATTTATTCAATTTTAGCATGATTTAATAATCGATATGTTCTACAGATATTGCAATCTTTACAAACAGACACTCTGCCTTCAAAAATTTGCTTAATAGTGCTAATAAATTCATCTTCTAAGCCAATTAAATGAATCTCTATTTTGGCGGGTAATAAAGTTAATAGTGTGTTTAATGCAAAATCATTAGAAGAAAATGAAATATCTGATAAATATTTGCTATTTAAAATATTCTCTGAAACTGATACTATATTTTTATCCTCATCTAATAAAATCGATTCTCCATTAATATAGATAAGATGTAGTAATTCATTTTCTGGTGCTTTTGAGTCAATATAAATTTTCAATAAATTAATAAATTCATGATACTCTTTTTCTATAATAAACTGGTTTACTGCAGTATCTATCACTTCATCTAAATAACTCATATATTCTTTTAATCGAAAATTAACAAAACCATCTAATATCATTGTTCTATGTTCTTGTACATAGATGAATATTGCTGTTTGTATTAATTGTTTCCTAGTTTTCGCTCGTTTTACTTCTTCATTTTCTATTCCTTCCATACAATTATCACATATTTGCAATCTCTCATAATCGTCAAAATAGAAATAATTATATCCTAGAATTTGATGAATTAGTTTTTCTTCATAAAAATTTAAAATAACTTCTGTTATTAGCTCACTTAAAAAGTAGAAGAATCCGTCTTCTTCTTTGCCTTGGTAGTGAATAATCACATTTTGGTAAATTTTAAACTGATTTTTAGAATAAATCAAATCTTCAAAATCTATTTCTTTTGTTCTATTTAGTAGATAATTTAAAATATCTTCATTGTTCGTTTTGATACAAAATGTTTTCATCACCCAAATAGCCTCTCCTTTCTAATATGTAGTATTATCTACTAAAAACTGTTTAGCTATACATATTTTATTCTAAGTGAGCAAAAATGGTAACTTATCCTATATTATCTAACCCACCTTTTAAATTGTACACATTCTCATACCCCATATTTTCTAACATTTCTTGTGCTTCTTTACTTCTACTCCCAGAAGAGCAATAAGTAATAATTGTTTGCCCTTTATCAGGAATCACCTGATCTGCTTGTTTACAAATATCATATAAACAAAGTGGAACACTGCCAGAAAGATGTCCTTCTTCATATTCTTGTTTGCTTCTTACATCTAATAAAATAATATTGGGGGCTTTTGCTATCATACTCTTTGCTTGGCAATAGTCTATTTCTTTATTATCCATACTTCTATAAAAAATTCTTTTTATCCTTCCTAACATTTTTTCGTTTTCCTTCCTTATTATTTTCAAAGTATTATTTTTTATTCATAAAAAAATAAAAACAACACCCATATTATTATATGAGTATTGTCGATTTTTTGTTTATTTTTTTATATTCTAGGAAATTACACATGCTGATCGTATCACTTTTGTCATTACGCTTTTGTTTCTTCATGATAAGCTGTTAATTGTTTTTCTCGTTTTGCAGTTACTATTGTAATAACAATTGCATAAATAGCTAAACCTATTGGCGTTACTAATCGATTAATTGGTATTCTGCAAATTGCTAAAATGCTTAAGTATATTAGTTCACTCGCTAATGCTGTTAATATATATGCACTTAATGTTTTCCAAACTCCAATTTTTCTAAAACGAATCATCACATAGATTAAAATAATTACCATACTAATTGCCATTGGTAGTAAATAAGGCATTAAAACGCTAGATAATTTAATTTTAGGTTGATATACTTTAGTAATATTTTCTTTTTTTAGTTCTAGACCAAATTTTTCATTTACTTTACTTACTAGTTGTTCTACCTTTGTGTCTAAGTCTTCTACCTCTTGTGGAACAGTTATAGAAAACATATCTCCATAGAATTCTACCTGTTGTACTAACATTCTTTCATTGCCAAATACCTCTTTTGCAATTTGTTCTATATCTTGCTTATTATATTCTTTTCCTAAATACATATCTAATCTTACATTTTTACTATAAATAATGTCTGCTTTTAAACCCATTGTGGCAATCACAATTGCCCCTGCAATCATGATACATATTAAAATAGCATAAAATACTTTTTTATTCATTTTTTTACCTCTTTTCTATATTTCTTACTTGCTTTTGGTATCTACTACTAACGTTCTTGTAATAATTAAATTATATAATACAATTAATAATACTCCCCAGAATGCTACCATTCCAAAACTATATATTGGAAGCCATCCAGCAAAACATAGAATAATGGCTGTAATTGCTACAGGAATAAAAATAAATAATGTTTTGATTAAAGCTTCTTTAAATGTATGTGATGCTTCAGCGGCGGTTTTACTGTCTTGATGTTTTATTAAATTTAATAAATATACTGTAAAAATAAAGTCTAAAACAACCGCAATAACAATTGCAATCATTCCCTCCATTGTTAATGTTACATTAGTATAACGCAATACTAATAATAGTAATGCCACAAATCCAATAAGAGAAACGGCACTTAATAAACCATTCTTTTTATATTTGATTACTAAGAAAATTAATCCAATTAATAAAGCTGCTCCTACAATTGCTACAGGAATATAGAACATTTCCTCTGTAATATCTGACATAATATATCTATTTTCTGCGACAGTATAAGTAAGTGGTAGTTCTCCACTATTTAATAATACGGTTATATTAGTAGCTTCTCTTACATATCCTTCTAAAGTACTACTATCTGTACTTGCAGTTCCAATTGACATTTGAATTGTGCCTGTAGAAATTTCACTATCAAAAGCAGTTTCTAATAAAGTAGATTCATCTATCTTCATTGTAATTTTTTTAGAATTATCTTTTCCCTCTTCATCTGTTGATGTTACATAATTTTTTGTAATATCTTGGAAAATTTGGGTTCCTTCTTTATTTAATTGAATTGTTAAATATACGCTTGTTCCAGCAGTTCCAGAACTATATCTTACTTCTGCTTTTTTAATATGACTATTATTTAATAAAACTTCCTTATTTTCATTTTGTACTGTAAATTTTCCTTTAATTGCCATATATTGTGAAATTAAGTCTGTATTGCTATTTTCTGGAATTTGTACATATAGTTCACCTGTTGTTTCATTTTGTCTAATTGTATAATCTGTAGCGTGCATTGTATCTAATCTTTTTTGCACGATTTTCTTTACTTTGTTATAATTTTCTTGTGTTAAAGTTTCTTCAGGGTTAACTGGCTCCTCTTTCTTAGTAGTTCCTTCGCCTTCTTTATCTACTACTTTTCCATCCTTATCATAAATAACAGTATTTTTAGATGTATCTACTTTTAAAGTTATTAATCTTCCACCTTTTAAGTCCATACCTAATTGATAGTCTGGAATAATATTCTCTACAAATTTTGTTTTTTGAAGATAAATTCCACCAAATGAAATTAGCGAAATTAATATAATGACTAATATTACTAATATTACTTTTAATTTTTCCTCCATTTTTCCTTTTCTTCCTCCTATTATCTACAATAATTTTGTATCATTCATGATAAGTTCAAACCATATTCCAAGATACTTAGCTGCATATTTGCTCATCATTGTTCTATCCATAAAAATTTCGAAATAATCTAATACTGGTGATATTTTAGTATCAATTGTTAGATCTAAAATTACTTTTTTTTCTTGTTTATTCATAATAAAATTAGCATTCGTTACTGCATAATTTACTTTATCATGTTTATCAAAAGTAGAGATATTCGTGTTAACTACTCTGTCACGGTGTACATCTGATTTATCCGCTAAAATAAGCGCTGCTGAAATATCACTAACTGCTGTACCAGTTTGTTCATCATGATTTCCAATAGCCATCATAATTTCAGTACGATGATGTGCCTCCATTCCCATATCTTTTAATATTTGATAAGCAAGTATTGCTCCTGAATGTGCATGGTCTGTACGGTTTACACAGTTTCCTATATCATGCATATATCCTGCAATCTTGGCAAGTTCTATCCTTTCTTCTGGATAGTCTAACGTTCTAAGTACCTCTCCTGCTCTTTGTGATACAATGCTAATATGTCTAATAGAATGTTCTGTATATCCCAATGCATTTAGCTGTTTTTGGGAACTTAAAATCAATTCTTTTACTTCTTCATTTTGTTTCACATCTTCTAATGTTATCAAGTTTTTTCCTCCTATGTTAATTATCTAAGGTTTACAAATTGCCTATCGGCAATTGCACAAGCGGTTCATAGCTCGCTTTGCTTCGCACGACTGCCTTAATTGCTCTTCGTTACATATAAGCCGTTCGTAGCTCACTTCGTTTCGCACGACTGCCTTAATTTTACCCTAAAACATAAAAAATAGCAACTATTTTACAGAATTTCTTCGGAAAAAAGCAATGTTAACAAATTCTAAATGCTAAATCATTAAGTGTCCCTACATAAAATATGTTCTATGTCATATTCATTCTTAGAACTATCTTAATTTGTAACAATCGGAATAATTTCCTAAAATATAAAAATAATTGCTTATTCTCTTTCCTTATAAAACAAAAATTGAGCGATAAAATTTTCTTTTATCGCTCCTTTTAAAACTATTTTATTTTTTTGCTGATAAATTTACCCCAATAATTCCACCTATTATGCCTGCAATTCCTCCTACAGCTAACATAATAAATGAATTGATTGATAATGAGAACCCTACCATAGAAATGCTAGAGGCTAGATATAATGTAATGACATAAACCAGTCCAACAATTCCTCCATAGATTAATCCATTCTTTCTTAATTTTCTGGCACTTACTGTTCCTCCAATTAGAATGCTAACTCCTGTAATTGTCAAAACTACTGGCATCATTGTACTTTCCGAAACAGTAGTGTTCACTAATAAAAGGGCATAAATTGTTAATAATATAATAGACAAAACAATAGAAAGTGTACATCCTTTCACAATACACAATATCTTCTTTTTTATTTCACTATCTTCTGTTGAAATATTAGCTTTTAACATATTTTCTTTTTCCATACTAAAACTCCTCTTAACTAAGCTTTTGTTTCATTGTATGCCTGTTAAAAGGAGTTTAGAATTACTATTTTTATTCTGTAGTTGTTGTATTATTTTTTTCTTGATTTGTTTGTGTGGTAGTTCCATTTGTATTTTGTTGGTTAGTATTAGTTGTTTGGTTATCTACTTGAGAGTTTGTAACTTGTGTATTATCTACTACATTAGCATTTGTTGATTGTGTATTATTATCTGTCACACTTGAATTAGTATTGGTTTCATTGGTTACTGTGTTATTTCCATTTGTTGTTTCATTATTATTTTCTGTGTTTGTAGTATTCGTTTTGTTATCCTCTGGCTGATTTTTATTTGGTCTCACATATGTTTGAATATATGTAATAACATTCATTACTTGCTCATTATAAACCATATAATAGGTTTCTTCACCTGCTGAAACTGTAGAATAGATTGTTTTTAGAGCTATTGGAATTAGTTCTTTTCCTTCAAAATCTTTTACGCCATATAAATTATCTTTTTTTACTACAATTCCCTTGTAGTCTGGAATTAATATAATACTATTAGCAGTTTGCGTTGTAGCATTCCCTGCTCCTGCACTACATCCTAAATCTTCATACTCAATTGGTAAGATTTGTCTACCATTTTTATCAAAAATCCCCCATAAGTTACCTTTTTTTACAGGTATACAATTATCATATAATAGATATTGGTTCTTAATATTATTACTATTGAATCTATTAGCATCTATTCCTATTTGATCATACTCAAGGTAAACAATAATATTTCCTGAGTTATTAATTACCCCATGTTTGTTACTATTGGTTACTAAATATAGCCCTGCATCCTTATCAATTTGTTTAATTTGGTCATAATCTGGACTAATTTTGGTAGTAGCATCATAAGACATTATCCCCATTTTGCCCTCTGCTGTTGTTACAATAAATTCTCTTGTACTTTCAACATATTTTATACTTGTGTACTTCGTTCCTAAAATCTCATTTCCAGATAAATCTGATACCCCATAATAGTTTTCTGCATTTTTAACAATTAATCTATCCTCTAACAATGCTTTTTGGTTACTAAAGTTAGCACCACCACCTGCAATAGCAGAATCTTTAAATTGAGCTGAATATTGTGTTACTAAATATGGCAATGTATAAATAGCAATTTTATATTGTTCTTGACTATACTCAAAAACAATATTAAAAGCTCTTTCCGCCCCTTCTTTTGTTGTATATAATACTCCATTTATCATTTTAACTGGTTCATTAATCGTAAAATATTCATAATCATTGCCATTACTTAAAAGTTTATATATCTTATCCGAATTCATTGAAAATGATGCAATTTCATTTGTAGATTTCACATAACATTTTGTTTCATCTTCTGCATATTGTTTGTAATCTCCACTATATGATTCATAACCCACAAATTCTGCAAATTGGCGTATTGGTACATAAACTTGTCCATTTTGGATCAATAAAATACTTTGCAAATTAGCATTTTCTTTGCCATCTATTGTAGTTTTTAATTGTGTTGATTCCCAATAATACATAAAAGCAACCAAGCCAATGCAAATAAAAAATAGTAACACTAAAATAACACTTATAATTTTCATCCATTTCTTTGCTTTTAGCTGGTCATTGCTTGGTTGATAGTTATTACCAATTAAATCGTTCATGTTTTCCTCCTATTTTGTCTCACTTAGGGACGTTAAGTCAGCTGTGTGAAGTGAACTACAGATGATTTATTCGATGTAACACAGTGAAATGTATAGTTTGTGCGACATCTGTCCCTAAGTAAGACATTTTACCTTTCGTAACCATATTTTTTGTAAAACTCATTTTTGAAGTTTTCTAAATTATCATTCTCTATTTCTATTCTAACTCTTTCCATCAATTTCGTCAAGAAATATAAGTTGTGAATTGACAATAATCTATCTCCTAATATTTCTTTTGTTTTGACTAAATGTCTAATATACGCTCTTGTATAATTACGGCAAGTATAGCAATCACATTCTGAATCTAGTGGTCCGGAAATCTCTTTCATAAGTGCGATTTCGAACTACTACTTTTCCATTCCACGTCATAGCTGTTCCATTTCTTGCAATTCTTGTAGGAAGTACACAGTCGCACATATCAATTCCACTAAGTGCTGCTTCTATTAAATAGTCTGGTGTTCCTACTCCCATTAAATATCTTGGTTTGTTTTCTGGCATAAGTGGCGTTGTATAATATAGCATTTTTAAGAACTCTTCTTTTGGCTCTCCTACACTAATTCCTCCAATTGCATATCCTGGAAAATCTAATTCAATTAAATCCTTTGCAGATTGCTGCCTTAAATCTTCATAAAATCCACCTTGAATAATACCAAAGAGAGCTTGTTTGTCAGTGGTTGTATGTGCTGTTTTGCAACGTTTTGCCCACCTGGTTGTTCTTTCCATAGATTGTTTGGTATATTCATATGTTTCAGGATATTTCACACATTCATCAAATGACATGATGATATCAGCACCAAGTGCTTCTTCTATTTCCATCACTTTCTCTGGCGAGAAAAAGTGCTTACTTCCATCTAAATGAGACTTAAATTCCACGCCTTCTTCTGTAATAGTTCTTAAATCACTTAGACTGAATACTTGAAAGCCACCACAATCTGTTAAAATGGGTCTATCCCATTTCATAAAATTATGAAGCCCTCCTGCTTCTTTTACTAAGTCATGTCCAGGTCTTAAATACAAGTGATATGTGTTCGATAAAATAATTTGTGCTCCTATTTCTTTTAACTCTTCTGGTGTCATTGATTTTACTGTTGCTTGCGTGCCTACTGGCATAAATACTGGAGTTTGTATATCTCCATGTGGTGTATGTACTACTCCACGTCTCGCTCCTGTTTTACTATCTTTATGTAACAATTCATATGTTACTGCTGGCTTGTCCATTTTTTCCTCCTCTTTTTTGTCAGGTTAGGGACGTTCCTTTTTCTGACATTCTTGTCATAGTAGGGACATACCTATGCATTCTCTACTATTAATTTGATACATTGATCAATATCTAATTCTTCAATATCTTCTACTTTTATTACTTTTCCCAAATTAATACAATTTGAAGTTAAATTATCATATTCTTTCTTTAAAGTATTATATTCATATTCAAAATATGGCTCATATTTCTCTTTCTTCTTAAGACTATATTCCTGTAAATAATGAGATAGATGTCTCTCTACTGAATTTTCTCTAATTTTTAACCTCTCCCAAATGGTGTCAAAATCTTTTGCAAATAGATGTATAGTATATGCTTGATAATCGTACTTGGTTATCATCTTCTCGAAAAATGTTATCCATTGCTTTTTAAATGGATACTCTACAATAACTACCTCATCATTTCTTTTCATTGCTTCTTCTATAAGCATTTTATATATTTTTCTATTCATGAATTGTAATGACTTTTTCTGTTTTTTATCTTTAAATCCCATAATATCATAAATGTTTTCTTTTAAAATATCTAATGATATTAAAGTACTACTTTCTATTTTTTGATACATCTTTTTTGCTAGTGTTGATTTTCCTACTCCACTAATTCCTGATATAATAATTAATTTTTTCATTTTATACTCCTATTTTATCTTTCTATAAGCTAAAAGTCAATGTAATATAATGGCTATTTTTTATAATACCTACAGAAGGCAGTTACGATAATGTAACCGCCTTCTGTAGGTTCCTCACACTAATTCAAGTGTAAAGCTGGGGCTTGCAATAGTCAGTTTCAATTCTTCGCCCAGGTTGTAGGCTGCCTCCAATTCCTCCAAAAGAGCCTTTGTAAAGTCTTCCAGATACTTAGCATACCAATCGGTTTTTTTAACATTTCTTCCATATCTACGGTCGTCTTCAACAATGCTACATGTCTGATTGAAATAAAAGTTTTCAGAGCATACAATAGTCTCTACTGCTGGATAGTCTCCTTTATCAAAAATGCCTACATCTCCAGTGTAGCAATCTACATCATAGGCATTATTCCAAGCCACTACACCTGCAACATAAAAGCTTCTGGTAATATCATACCCAATAGCTTCTTTATTCTTTGCAACCCACTCTAAAAACTGAGGAACCATCAGATGTACTTGTTCTTGGATATATAAGGTTGTGTCATTTTCCCTTGCATCAATTCCTTCCTGGATTCTTTGCAACTCCGCTTCCATATCCCGCAAAACTTTTTCTTTCTCTAATATACTTTTCTCTTTAAGAGCCAAATCAATTTTGTTCGCATGTTGCAATTTTTGAGCCAAAGTTGAGGTTCTTCCTTCCAATTCTCTCCTTTTGTCCTCGAGAGAATTTCTCTCTCTAATTATTGCTTCTAATTCCTTCGCTTCCTTATTTCTATCCTTTTCCAAACCCTCCTTTTGTTTTTTTAACCGCTCGAGCTCTGTCTTAACTGTCATTTTTATAACCCCTTTCAAATATGAATTATGGTAGTATTATATCATATTTACATAATCCAGTCAATTACTTAATCAACATCGCATCTCCAAAGCTAAAGAAACGATATTCTTCTTTTACCGCTTCTTCATAAGCCTTCATCACAAAATCTCTTCCTGCTAAAGCAGATACTAACATAATCAAAGTAGATTCAGGTAAATGGAAATTTGTAATTAAACAATCTAAGCATTTAAACTGATATCCTGGATAAATAAAAATATTTGTATCACTCTCGGCTTCTTCTACCATACCATTTTCATCTGCTATTGATTCTAATACTCTACAAGAAGTAGTACCTACTGCAATGACTCTATGTCCTTCACGTTTTGCCTTATTAATCTTATCTGCATCTTCTTGTTTGATATAGAAATGCTCTGAATGCATATCATGTTCTTCCACATTTTCTACTTTAACTGGTCTAAAAGTTCCTATTCCAACATGCAAAGTAACATTAGCAATTTCTACGCCTTTTTCCTTAATTTTCTCTAATAGCTCATCTGTAAAATGCAAACCTGCTGTTGGTGCTGCTGCTGAACCTTCATATTTTGCATATACTGTTTGATATCTATCTTTATCTTTCAATTTCTCATGAATGTATGGTGGTAATGGCATTAAACCAATCTCGTTTAAAATCTCATTGAAAATACCATCATATTCAAATTTTACTTTTCTACTTCCACCTTCTAATTGTTCTAAAATTTCTGCTCTTAATAGAATTCTAGGGTTATCACTCTTTTCTAATACGCCTTCACCGAAAACGACTTTTGTACCTGGCATTAGTTTTCTACCTGGTTTCACCATAGCTTCCCATATGTCTCCTTCTATTCGGTGTAATAGTAGAAACTCCACATGTGCCCCTGTTTCTTCTTTTACGCCATACAAACGAGCTGGAATTACCTTGGTATTGTTTCTAACTAAACAATCTCCTGGTTCTAAATAATCTATAATATCTTTGAAAATTTTATGTTCAATCTCCTTTGCTGTTCTATCTAATATCATCAATCTAGATTGGTCTCTATTTGAAATTGGTACTTGTGCTATTAGTTCCTTTGGTAATTCATAATTAAAATCTGATACTTTCATTTTTATTAGTCCTTTCCATTTTCGAATCACAATGTTTCTTGCTCTTTATAACTAGTAAACATTTTACCAATCCTATCAAAAATACTTCTAATCACTTCAATAATGTTTTCTGGTTCTTTTAGTACATTTAATTCTCTACTATATTTAAAGTTGCTCTCATGTGTTGGCTTGCATGTAAAAATTTCGGTTGGTAATCCTATCTTTTTTCCCTTATCATCAATCTCTTGATTCATGTAAGCAATGTACCATTTCTTCTGTCCTTCTAGTTTTTCCTCTGTGTATCCATATTTTGTATAATCATGCAATGCTGGAACTTCATAACCATACTCTTCAGCATTTCTTTCTAGAGTATGTAAAAATTCATGTATATAAACTTCTTCTGGGAAAGTATTGATACGATAATGATATTTATATGCATAATTATTTTCACTATCTGGCAGACGAATATTAGAATATCCTATTCCAAAATACTGCATCCCACCAAGGCCTATCCAATCATTTGTTAATGTATTATTCCCTTTTTGAATATTAGCCATTCTAATCCCTATATAAATATGATCATATTCATTTTGTTCCACATAATCTTTAATATATTCATATACATCTTCAACCGAAACATAGTAGCCATTTTCTTCATCATAAGAAAGTGACTTAATTGGCTCATTAATAATATGCATGTCATAAGTAACAGTCATTTTGTTATTGCTCATTGTTTTGATAGAAGTTTGAAATCTTGCCATATCGTCTTTTAGGTCTTGAATATCGTTATTAGACATCTTTAAGCTAACATGTTGCTGTTTTCCTTTTACCTCTACATCCACATCAATCTCTGGAAAAATGAAACACACAAATTTCCAATTTTTATCTTTGTTTGCCACTCCTTCTTCCACTTTAAAGTCAGAAAACCATGCACTTCCCTTCGACCTTTCTTCATATCCACCTAAACGAAAACTAATATCTACTTCTTTTCTGTCCTTGGAGTTAAACAAAAAGGTAACTTCCTGCCAATCTTTAGTTCCTGTTAATGTAATGGAACGTTCTGTTGTTCCTGCAATAGAAATATGCGCGCCACCAGACTTTGTATTATTTTCATTTATCACATTTTCTACCTTTACTTTACAAGTTACTTTATATGGTGTGTTTGGTGCTACTGAAATAGTTTCATAAAACATAGCATCATTATAGTCTAAATTCTCTATTTTATAGCTATCCATATTAGAGCATTTTATCTCTTGGTCACGTACAAACTCTGTTTTCTCCCTTTCTCGTACACTTTTGATAAAATTGTTGTAATTGTATTTATTATAAATAACAACCAAAGCAATAATGGATGTTACCATTATTGCTATTGATAGAATATGTTTTGCTATTCTTTTTCCGTTTTCTCATATTTATCCCCTTTAAAGGTTTTTTCTCATTTTATTCATGAAGCGATTTACTACATCTGTGACAAATCGTTGGATTTTCTTTGTCTTCTCCAACTGTTGTAGAATATTTCCAACATCTTTCACATTTTTCTCCTTCTGCAACTTCTACTTTCACAGCTAATTTTTCTGTTTGGTCTGCTAGTTTTACTTCAATTTGTAAATTAGATACAATAAATACGGTTTCTAATTGTTCTTGATTTTCTTTTAAGAACTCATACTCCTTCTTATCTGCAAAAATAGTAACTTTTGCATTTAAAGAATGACCGATTATTTTTTCACTTCTTGCTACTTCTAGCTCTTTTGCCACCATTTCTTTTAATTCTAAAATATGATTCCATTTTTCTTCTAATTTATGATTCTCATACTCGCTATTTACTTCTGGCCAGTAGTTTAGCATAACACTTTCGGTATTCTCTTCTTTTTTATGTGGCATATAACTCCAAATTTCTTCAGTTGTGTAGCAAATCATTGGTGCTAACATTTTCACTAAGCTATCTAAAATAATGTACATAGCAGTTTGTGCTGATTTTCTTTCTACTGAATCTGGTTTTGAAGTATATAATCTATCTTTAATAATATCTAAATAGAAGTTACTCATATCAGATACACAGAATTGGTTAATATCATGATATACCATATGGAAATTAAAGTCTTCATAATTTTGTGTACAGTTCTTCACTAATTGATATAGCTTTAATAATGCCCATTGATCAATTTCAAGCATATCTGTATAACTTACTTGTTTCTCTGGATCAAAATCTGCAATATTTCCTAAAATGTATCTTGCTGTATTTCTAATCTTTCTATATGCCTCGCTAATTTGTTTTAAGATATCTCTTGAAATACTAATGTCTGTTTTAAAGTCAGAAGATAATACCCAAAGTCTTAAAATATCTGCACCATATTCTTTAATAATATCTTGTGGGCTAATTCCATTTCCTAATGACTTAGACATTTTTCTTCCATCTTCATCAATTACCCAACCATGTGTTAAAATTCCTTTATATGGAGATACCCCTTGTGTTGCAACTGAAGTTAATAATGATGATTGGAACCACCCTCTATATTGGTCGTGTCCTTCTAGGTATAGGTCTGCTGGATAGTCAATTCCTCTCTCTACAAGTACTGCTTGATGAGAAGAACCAGAGTCAAACCATACATCCATAATATCTGTTTCTTTTTTGAATTCATGGCTTCCACAATGAGGACAAGTAGCCCCTTCTAACATCAATTCCTTTTCATCTAAATCATACCAAGCATTTGAACCTTTTTCCCTAAAGATCTTTTGAATCTTTTCAAATCCTTCTTTCGTAGCAAACTCCTCACCACATTCTTTGCAATAGAAAATTGGAATTGGTACCCCCCAAGTACGTTGTCTAGAAATACACCAATCATTTCTATCTTTTACCATGCTAGTAATTCTTTCTTCTCCCCAGCTTGGAGTCCATTTTACTGTTTTAATCGCATCTAAAGTTTCTTTCCTAAATCCATCTACTGATGCAAACCATTGGTCTGTTGCTCTAATAATAATTGGATTTTTACATCTCCAACAATGTGGATAAGCGTGATTAATCTTTTCAGTTGCTAATAAATAACCATTGTCTTGTAGCCAGTTTGTAATGACTTTGTTAGACTCTTCACAAGATAGCCCAGCAAATCTTCCTGCTTTTTCTGTTTGATATCCTTTTCCATCCACACATACAATAATTTCTAATCCATTTTTTAATCCACATAAGTAGTCCTCTTTACCATAACTAGGTGCTGTATGAACTGCACCAGTACCTGTTCCAAGTTCTACATTAACTGTATCCTCACTTCCAATAACAACTTTAGAAGTCCTTTCTGCAAATGGATGTTGACATAGAATTCCCTCTAACTCTGCTCCTTGCATTGTCTTGATAGTTTTGTAATCTGTTATCCCTGCTGTTTCCATAACTCTTGCTACTTCTGATGTTGCCATAACTAGCTTTTCTGCGCCTGTGTCAATCACACTATATTCAAATTCTCCACCAACAGTAATACCAGTGTTACCTGGTAAAGTCCAAGGTGTTGTTGTCCAAATTACAACTTTCATATCATTCTCTAGTACACCTTTTCCCTCTACTACTGGGAACTTTACATAGATAGATACATTATCTACGTCTTTATATTCAATTTCAGCTTCTGCGAGTGCTGTTTCGCAGTCTGTACACCAATAAACAGGCTTTAATCCTTTATAAATATAGCCTTTTTGGTACATATCTGCAAATACTCCAATTTGTCTTGCTTCAAATTCTGGTTCTAATGTAATATATGGATGTTCCCAATCTCCAAGTACACCTAATCTTTGAAAACCTTCAGTTTGTTTCCCAACATATTCTAAAGCAAAGTCATGACAAATATCTCTAAACTTAGAAATACTCATTTCTTCACGTTTAATACCTAATTTTTGAATTGCTTTTTTCTCTGTTGGAAGTCCATGTGTATCATATCCTGGTACATATGGTGTATAATATCCTTGTAAGTTTTTGAAACGTACAATAGTATCTTTTAATACTTTGTTTAAAGCATGCCCCATATGGATTTCTCCATTTGCATATGGAGGTCCATCATGTAACACATATGATTTTTTTCCTTCATTCTTTTTTAGCATTTTTTCATATAAGCCATTATCCAAAACTGCTTCTTTGATTTTTGGCTCTTTTTCTGGTAAGTTTCCTCTCATTGGAAATTCTGTGTTTGGTAAATTTAATGTTTGTCCATAGTCTTTCTTTTCTTCTGACATTATGATTCCCCCTCTATTTTTTGAATACAAATAAGCCATTTCGTCTTATTATTTAGGACGAAATGGTTTCAAACTTCCGTGGTACCACCTAACTTAAAAGAATATCATTTTCTTATTATTCTTTTCACTCATTTTCTTTTAACGCAAGAATTACGATTGAATTTACTACTATTTCAATTCAATAGCTAAAAGGTGATAACAATAATCTATTTTCCTTGCCAAACTCTCAGCAAGTTATTTGGCTCTCTGTTAGGCTTTTTACTTTATCGTGTTGTCCTTTATTATTGCTTTTTTCTATGGCATTTAGTGTATCATATTCTTTTGTTTTTTTCAAGTAGCTAGTTTGATTTTTTACTTTAGCCTTCTTATTTCTTTTGCATTTTGAGAAGAAATTACTTTTTTTCCTGTTTCTCTTTCTAGCTGTTCTTTTGCAATTCTTGCAATATTTCCTCCCTTTATAACTGATTTCTCCGCACCTTCAACCCCTTTTAAATTTTTATATTCTTTTACAGAATATCCACTCCAAACTTGAGTTAGCATATTGGTTAATACTGCAAAATCTCTATGTTTATTTACTCCAACTCTTTTCAATTCATCTGTAAATTCTTTTCTCACATCAATTGTTTTTAACCTTTGGTTTATCCATTCTTCTGAATATCCCTTTTTTCTATAAGTATCTAGTGCTCTATTAATTGTAATTTCTGGGTCATATGCTTCATCAATTCTTTCTTTTCCTACCTGTGCTAACCATAATTTAAAAGGCTCTGCTTTTTTCGATGGAATAGATTGTACTAATCTTAAAATTTGTTCTGTGTTCATAACATCTGTATTATAATATTTTCCATCAAAAGACTTCATTACATATTTTCAATATTTTTACAAAAATAGAGAGTTCTTTTGAACCCCCTATCAATTTTTAATTTTCCACTAAAACAGGAACCCTCTCATATTATGCACTTGTTCCTGTTCTCTTAGTTGTTTTTGCTCTTTTTGCTTTTGTTGGTGCTTGTGGCTTTTTCACTGGTATCTCACGATTATTATTAATAATAATCTTTGGAGCTTCACCATTTTCCACAGTTTCTCCAGTAATCATACATTTTTCTATTTTTGGATTAGAAGGAATTTCAAACATGACATCCCTCATAATTTCCTCTATAATAGAACGAAGACCTCTAGCACCTGTTTTTCTTTCTATTGCTTTATCTACAATTTTTTCTAAAGCTGCCTTTTCAAACTCTAACTCTACATTATCTAACTTGAATAATTTTTGATATTGTTTTACTAAAGCATTTTTTGGTTTTGTGACAATATCAATCAATGCTTCTCTATCTAATTCTCTTAGAGTTGCAATAATTGGTAATCTTCCTACAAACTCTGGAATCAAACCAAACTTCAATAAATCTTGTGGTAATAATTCTTCAAACACTTTATATTTATCAATATCTTTATTACTCTCAATTTGAGCACCAAATCCAATTGATTTTTTACCCATTCTATCTTTTACAATTTTCTCTAATCCTTCAAAAGCACCGCCACAAATAAATAGAATGTTAGAAGTGTCAATTTGAATAAACTCTTGATGTGGATGTTTACGTCCTCCTTGTGGTGGAACAGATGCTACTGTTCCTTCTACAATTTTTAATAAGGCTTGTTGTACACCTTCACCACTAACATCTCTTGTAATAGATGGATTTTCTGATTTTCTAGAAATTTTATCAATTTCGTCAATATAGATAATACCTTTTTGTGCTTTTTCCACATCATAATCAGCTGCTTGGATTAGTTTTAATAAGATATTTTCAACATCTTCACCTACATATCCCGCCTCTGTTAAGGTAGTAGCATCAGCTATTGCGAATGGTACTTGTAAAATTCTAGCTAATGTTTGTGCTAACAAAGTTTTACCACAACCAGTTGGGCCTAATAACAAAACATTACTTTTTTGTAATTCCACATCATCTTCTGTATCATTTTCATTGTTAATTCTTTTGTAATGGTTATATACTGCAACAGATAGTGTCTTTTTGGCTTCTTCTTGACCAATAACATAAGAATCTAAAATGTCTTTTATCTCAGCTGGTGTTGGCAATTTTTCTTGTGCATTCGTAGTATAAGTAATTTCTGCATCTTCATAAACATCATCATCTATAATATTGGTACAAACTTTGATACATTCATCACATATATATACACCCGGTCCTGCAATAATACGATTTACTGCTTCTTGAGATTTCCCACAAAAGGAACATCTAACATTTTGGTTTTTATTATTTGCCATAAAATTGTAACTCCTTCACTTTAATTTTAAAAAGAATTAGTATATTGCTAGGCGAAAATCACTTTAAAGCCAAGGAGCATACTTTTGTATGTGACTGCTTTAAAATGATTTTCAACGACGCAAGATGCTGATTATTTTTAAAATTTAGTTTCTTTTTTCCATTATGCCATCAATAAGTCCATATTTTAATGCTTCTTCTGCTGTCATATAATTATCTCTTTCTGTATCTTTTTCAATTGTTTCTAATGATTGACCTGTTCTATCACTTAAGAACTTGTTTAATTTTTCCCTTGTTCTTACCATATGATCTGCATGGATTTTGATTTCTGTTGTTTGACCAGATAATCCTCCTCCACCAATTAATGGTTGATGAATTAAAATCTCTGCATTAGGAGTCGCAAATCTTTTTCCTTTTTCGCCTGCTGCTAATAATACTGCTCCCATGCTAGCTGCCATACCAATACAAATAGTAGAAACTGGGCATTTAATATAGTTCATGGTATCTACAATTCCCATTCCATCTGTAATAGATCCTCCTGGGCTATTAATATATAAGTGAATTTCCTTATCTGGATCTTCTGACTCTAAGAATAGTAATTGTGCAATCACTAAACTTGCTGAAGTCTGGTTAACATCCTCTCCTAAAAATATAATTCTGTCTTTTAAAAGTCTTGAGAAAATATCATAAGATCTTTCTCCTTTTGCTGTTTGTTCAATAACATAAGGTACTAAACTGTTTTGTTCTTTCATTAATTTAACCATCCTTTCTTGGCTAATATATCATATTAGCACTTCTTTTCCTTAGTTCTAGGAAATTTCTTATTTTTTAAATTTAGCATTATCAATTACAAATTGAATTGCTTTTTCTACTTTCATATTTTCTATAATATAATCTTTTAAATATGTATTTTGAAGCATTTCTTCTTCAGTCTTTTTGTAATTTTTAGCCATTTCTTTTAACTTCTCTTCTACTTCTTTGTCTTCTGGCTTAATATCTTCTGCTTTGATAATTGCTTCAATCACTAATCTTGATTTTACATTTTTTTCAGCTGTTTCTTTCATTTCGTCTCTCATAACAGCTTCTGGTTTTCCTGATAAAGTATAATATTGCTCTAATGTTAAACCTTGATATTGTAATCTTTGTTCAACATCTTTTACCATGTTATCCACTTCTGTTTCAATCATTCCTGATGGAATTTCTAATTCTACAGCATCGCAAACAGCTTTGATAGCATTGTCTTCTGTTTCATATTTTGCTTTATCCTCATTTTCTTTTTGAATTTTCTCTTTGATACTATTTTTTAATTCTGCTAATGTGTCAAATTCACTAACATCTTTTGCAAATTCGTCATCCATTTTTGGAAGCTCTTTGTGTTTGATTTCATGAACTTTTACTTTGAATACAACTGGCTTTCCTGCTAATTCCTTTGAAAAATAATCTTCTGGGAAAGTTACATTTAAGTCTTTTTCTTCGTCAATTTTCATACCAATTACTTGATCTTCAAATCCTGGAATAAAAGTATTGCTTCCAATCTCTAATTCGTGTTTTTCAGCCTTTCCACCTTCAAATGGCTTTCCATCTAAGAAACCTTCAAAGTCAATCACTGCAATATCACCTTTTTCAACTGCTCTATCTTCAATTGAAACTAATCTTGCATTGTGTTCTGCCATGTGTCCTAATTCATGTTCTATATCTTTATCAGAGACAGTATACTCAACTTTTGGTAATTCTATTCCTTTATATTTTCCTAATTTTACTTCTGGTTTAGTTTGTACAACTGCTGTGAACACTAAGTCTTGTCCTTTGCCAATTTGAGTAATATCAATATTAGGACGGCTTACTGCTGCTATATTATTTTCTTTAATTGCTGCATCATAAATTTCTGGTACTAATTCATTGAAAGTATCTTCATAGAAAATCTCACTACCATAGTGTTTTTCTACCATTTGCATTGGTGCTTTTCCTTTTCTGAAGCCCGGAATAGTAAAGTATTTTGCTGTTTTTACATATACTTTCTTCATAGCTTCATCAAATTTTGCTGCTTCTATTGTGAAACTTAATTTTACTTCATTTTTGTTTTCTGTGTTTTCTACTTTTACACTCATTGTTTAATCTTCCTTTCAAAATTAATTCGCCCGTTCATTATATCACATTTTCCGTAAAATGCAAGCCCTAACGCTATTGTATTTTTAGACCTTAATTTAAAAATTACAAAAGCACTTATTAAAATACTAAGAGACTGGCATTGCCAGTCCCTTAGCGTGGTTCAGTTGAGATACATTATCTTTCCGCATTTGACGCACTTAGCCATTTGGCATTTTACTTCTTTGATGCGATACCCTTCCGGCTCGCCCCAATGGTCTGACCCTTGCCAAACTTCTCGCATACCATACGGAATACGTTCAGTTCTTGTTCCCCAATGAATTTTTCCCCAGATGTGTGTGCAATTTTTCGAAGTCTCGAACATGATAATAATCTCCCTTCATGAATATATATAAAGTTTATAAACCTACTTTAATTATACCATATTTCTAGTCCCAAATCCACCTTTAAATAAAATTCATATTTTATTCAACTATTTGCTCTAAATCAAAATTCAAATAATCACTACTAACTAACTTAAATATAATGCCTTCATATTCTCCTTCTATGGCATCTTGATGGGATTTTCCATGCAAGTGTCCATAATAGCATCTTTTAATTTGATACTCTTTCATAATGTTGACAAATTCCATACACTGGTGGTTATAGACACTATTAGGAGTGACTGGCGGATAGTGCATAAATACGATAATCTCTTTATCTTCTCCATATTTTTGAATACCATCTTCAATTGCTAATTTTAATCTAATACTTTCTCGATTCATCATCTTACTACTATTTTCTGTATCTGCTAAATTCCAACCTCTAGTACCTGTTAAAATCTTATTTTCTACCAAATGGCTATTATTATAGATGAAATCAATATTTTCAAATTTGTTCTCGGTTAAGTACTTTTTCATATTGGTTACTGTTGTCCACCAATAATCATGATTTCCTTTCAGTAATAGCTTCTTTCCTGGAAGGCTGTTTAAATAAGCAAAGTCTTGATAAGTATTTTCTAAATACATTGCCCATGAAAAATCACCTGGCAATACAACAGTATCTTCAGGTTTCACTTTTGCTATCCAATTCTCCTTTATTTTTTCAGTATGTCCCTCCCAATTTTCACCAAATATGTTCATTGGCTTTTCTTCACTAAAGGCTAGGTGCAAATCCGCGATAGTATATATTGCCATATTTTTCCTTTCTATAATGCTAGGTTTGGTACTGCATTTAAACTTAAGTCTGATCTTGTACCTGCTAAATATTGATAATATCCTGCCGAAGCTATCATTGCTGCATTATCTGTACATAAAATAGGTTCTGGATAAAAAATCTGGTATCCTTGTTTTTCTAGATTAATAAATTGTTCTCTAATATAGGAATTCGCTGATACTCCTCCAGCCAGAGCAATTTTCTTTATTTTTAACTGTTTAGCAGCCTTTAATGTATTTTCTATTAATTCTTCTGTTACCACTTTTTCAAAGCTACTACATAAATCCGCTTTATTTAATTCTGGGGTTTTGTGATGTAAATTGATAACTGCTGTCTTTATTCCACTAAAACTAAAGTCTAAATTATCAAAATGTGTTTTAGGAAGTTCTATAGTTGGCATTCCTTCTTTTGCTAATTTATCCACTTTTGGCCCCCCAGGATATCCAAGCCCTATTACTCTAGCCACTTTGTCAAAAGCTTCTCCTACTGCATCATCTCTAGTTTTACCTAGTATTTCAAATTCTGTATAACTCTTAATATGTACTAAATGAGTATGTCCACCTGAAATGATTAAACATAAAAATGGTGGTTCTAATTCAGGATGTGTAATATAATTTGCCGCAATATGACCATGAATATGGTTTGTTCCTATTAAAGGTTTATTTAAGGCATAGCTTAATGCTTTGCTATATGAAACACCTACTAATAAAGCTCCTACTAGTCCTGGTCCATAAGTACAAGCAATGCCATTAATTTCTTCCATTGTTATATTTGCCTCTTTTAATGCTGTGTTTACTACATTTGAAATCGCTTCAATATGATTTCTAGAAGCTATTTCTGGCACTACTCCACCAAATTGTTCATGTATTTTTATTTGTGAATTAATGACATTAGAAAGAACTTCCCTTCCATTTTTGACAATAGCGCTAGACGTTTCATCACAACTCGACTCAATTCCTAGTATATATGTATCTTCTTTCATTTTTGCTTTTTATATTTCTCCTTTTCTCACATTCAAAGTGTGTCCCCAAAACTGACACTTTTGTCACTTTAGGGACGTAGGTTAAACTGACGCTTTTGTCATTTTTTAAGAACGTCCCCAAACTGACACTAGCCAAATAATCCAAATAAACTACTTACTAATCCATCAATTCCCCCAGTGATTGCTTCAATTACTGGTGAAATAATTCTTCCTGAAATTGGTGTTATCCAAATTACTAAAAAGATGATATAGAATAACTGTGTATGGTCTTCAAACCATCTTTTAGCATTATATGGTAAAAATGCCATTAATATTTTAGAACCATCTAATGGTGGTAATGGTATTAAGTTAAATACTCCTAGTCCAATATTTACTAGTACAGTGTATTGTATCATATCCAGAATAATCATCCCCGCTTGTGTAGTAAGTGCAAAACTACTAGCAAAGGTTTGAATTGCATAAAAAATAATAGCAAATACAAATGCTAAAATGAAGTTTATTAATGGTCCTGCAAATGATACTATTGCTTCCCCTGTACGTGCTGATATCTTCCTATTAAAGTTGTTAGGATTAATCTGAACTGGTTTGCCCCATCCAATATGAGCAAATATTAACATCATAACTCCTATTGGGTCTAAATGCGCTAGGGGATTTAGACTCAATCTCCCTTGACGTCTTGGTGTATCATCTCCTAATTTGTCTGCTGCAAAACCATGTGCAAATTCATGAAAAGTAATAGCAATTAGAACTCCAGGTATAGCTAGTAACAAGCTCAATAGGTTGAATCCTCCACTGGCCAAATTCATGACTACAATAATTGCCAAAAAGATATATAAATATCTGTTATCAAAATACATAATTTCTTTACCTTTCCCCTTATTTCTATTCCATTATTTGGAATTTCTATTGCATACTATATCATATTGTACTAGAAATTTCAATATTTATAGTAGTTCTTCCAATTCTTTCATAATTTCTTCGAGTTTCTCTATTCTATTTTTAGAGGTATCTATATATCTTATATGATACTTCGGACATTCTTGTTTCAACATTTCATTACATTGATACCAATCTTGTGCATGTTCTAGTAAATATTCCTTAGGTAATCTATAAGTCCAGCTTTCCTCCGTATCATATTGAATGCATTGTTCTACCATATCTTTTGCTGTCAAATCTCCCAATCCCAAACAGATTACAATGGTTGTACTAAAGTCTATCATTTCACTAACTATCTTAGGATGCAATTGTCCACTTTCTAAAATATATCCATAACCTTTTTTATCATTTTTGATCAGAGACTTATATTGTTCTAAGAGAGTCCTTTGAAAAAATTCTCCATGCTCATATTCTTTTTGAATATCTACATTTTTTCTATAATATGCTTCTTTATCTTGTGCTCGAATAATAGCCCATTTTAAAGAATCACTATGTAATAAATTATAACTAGTCCATTTGTCCTTCATCATATTACTTAATGTTGTTTTTCCTGCCCTACCTATTCCCATAATTAAAATATTTTTCATTGTTCTTCAGATTCCTTTCCATTATTTATTAATTGTTTTTCTTCTTTCATTTCCATACAAATTTTATTCTTTTTTATAATATAGTGTGTTGACATTAATTGGTATATAGCTGAAAATGTCAATCCGATTGAAGTACAAAATGGTATTGCTAAAAAAGAACTTATTATTCTAAGAATATTAGCTATTTGTTTGTGCATAGTTGCCTTAATTGCTGAATGTTCTAATTGAATATAAGTAAGTCTTGTTAAATAGTAGGGATATAAATACATTGTTACTAGTTCCACACTTACTATAATCAATGTAGCTACTATATCCACTTGATAAATTGGATATAGAACCATCCCCATTACAAGACTAGATGAAATTAATAATCCCACTAATTTTCTGCTATTTTTTATATGTTCTTTATATGAGAACTCTTTTTTAGCAATATCAATTTGTGCAATTGTCTTGATTGCTCCTGAAATATCCCATTGTGTATCTGTGATAAGTGTAGCAAATGAAGTTGCCAAAATATATTTCTCTCCAAAATTAAAGGAATTTTTAAATCCAAATAAATAGATTATAAACATACTAATCTCTGCAAATAAATAGGCAGAATCATATTTTATACAATTCAGTATATTAATTTTAAACCTTTCTTTTTCTACAATATGGCATATCATCCAAAAAGTAAAAATCATAGTAATAGTAAAAGAAATGCTAGCAATAGCTACTTGACTTTTAGTTAAGATACTCATAAGAATAAGTGCAGAAAAATTAATCAAGTTGAAAGTTAAGCTATATTGATTTGCTATTTTGTTCTTATTTTCATAATATAATTTATATAAAGATAAGTTTAATAATAACTGTAAAAACATTTGGGCCACTGCATAAATTGCAAATATTCTATAAATTGTAATATCCATATTCATAAATTGAATATAACTATCAATATTTAGTATAACACCACCTAATATAATAAACCCAATTGTTGCTCCACAAAATATTCCTGAAAACACTGCTGATTTGTTTTCATCTTTAATCGCACTTATATTAGCCCCTGTCCCAAAAACACTTTGTATAGTACTAATAACAAATTGCATAGGATATATTAAAGTAAATATATTAATCAAGTTTTTGTCTACTAGCATTCCCAATAGAAACCAACCTAAAATTGGAGTAATGGATGTAAAAAGTGTGTCTACTCCAACTCTTAACAATCTATTCATTTTTTTGTATTTTGCTCCTTTTTTACCTTATTTAAAACTTCATCTTTTTCTGTTTAATATTTTCTATTTTTTTAGATGTAGTAATTCATTTTCTTTAACATAATCTGCTATATTTTCAAAAACTTTTTCTGTAAAAATTGGTCTATCATTTTCTATAAACAAATCTGAAATAGACTTTGCACCCTCTTCTAATAACTTTTGAATTCTTGAATCTTTTAACAGATACTGATTTTCTGCTTTTTGTATATCCATACATCCTTCTTCACAATATATCTTACTTTGAATATCTGCTTCTAATTTATCACACATTTTAGCAAAAAGTGATTCTTTTGTTTTCCTTTCTTCAAATTCCTCTATTAGTTCTACATACTCTACTTTTTTGTCTAGTACACTAAGCACATCTTCTACTGCTTGTTTACCTAGCACTCTTCTTTCTTCCTTTGTCTGTTTATCAAATGGCGTTAAATCACCGATTCTAATTTCTTCTATTTCGTGTAAGACCAACATCATCACTACTTTATCTAAATTAACATCTAATTCAAATTGAGAATCAATAGAGATTGCTAAAATACAAGTACCATAAATGTGCTCTGCAACACTTTCCACCCTTTCTCTATCAATATTCCATACTCTCCAACCATTTCTAATTTTATTTTTTAATTCTGTTGCTAATAAATAAAATTGTAATAAGCTTTCTATTTTTTGTTTCATTGCTAGCTCCGTTCTTCTTATTATCTCTTTATAGATTATATCATAAAATTCTTTTTAGAAATACTTATTTGCAAAATAATTTCTTCTAGTTTATATATTTGATTTTTTCTATAAAATATTGTATAATTTATACATTCTTTGTGAGCTACCACAAATAAAAATTTAGTAGCACTTCATTTACATTATCAGTTTTTCTGATAATGAACAAGATGTAGGAGAGAAGTGTAATGTTTAAGTTATTTCACAACTGGAAGACTCAGTACACACTTTGGCGCTATAACCGCATTTTAAAGCACAATTACCAACTAATTGAAAATTGCTTACTCGATTGTTATAACGAAATTGATGTGCAAGAATGTTGGAAAATTGTTTATACAAAGTTACTGCGTTGCATTCGGTTTGTCTGCCTAATTTTGTTGCGTGGCGGTCCAAACGCTCAGCATAACGCTTTGAAATGGAAAAAGTTAAAAGCTAAAATCATTTCTTGCCGTTATGCTAACTCCTTATTGCCCACAAATGAAATTTTAGAAGAAATCTTTTCTGAAGTGGACAACTTGCTGAAATATCACTCTGATCTTCTTCTGTGTTTAAAAGCGCAGGAGAACTCTCCCTCTCATTCTTGATTGCTCCTATTGTAATAGGTACAGCAATAAGAAAAGTCCTACTGCAAAACAGTAGGACTTTTCTTATACTAATTTTTATTAAGCATTATTAAGAGGCTTCATTGTTGGGAATAATAGTACATCTCTAATTGATGCTGAATCTGTTAATAACATAACTAAACGGTCAATTCCCATTCCCATTCCACCTGTTGGAGGCATTCCATATTCTAAAGCTGCAACAAAGTCATCATCCATCATATTAGCCTCTTCGTCTCCAGCTTCTCTTGCTTCTACTTGTTTTATAAATCTTTCATACTGATCAATTGGGTCATTTAATTCTGCATAGGCATTTGCGTATTCTCTTCCGCCAATAAATAATTCAAATCTCTGTGTCATCATAGGATTATCTGGGCACTTTTTGGTTAATGGAGAATTTTCAATTGGATATTCATATAGGAAAGTTGGTTGTCTCAAAGTTTCTTCCACTTTTTCATCAAAAATTTGTGCGATGACATCCCCTCTTGAAGTTTTAATTGGATCTAGTTCTATATGCAATTCTTTTGCTACTTTTTGAGCTTCTTCATCAGTAGTAATACTATGGAAGTCAACACCAGTCACTTCTTTAATAGCATCAATCATTGTAATCCTTTTAAAAGGCGGTGTTAAGTCAATCTCTTCTCCCTGATAAATTAGTTTGGTTGTCCCTGCAGCCTTTTTAGCACATTCTACCACTAGTTCCTCAGTAATATTCATCATGCCTTCTAAGTCTGTATATGCTTCATATAACTCTATTGTTGTAAATTCTGGATTATGTTTAATATCCATTCCTTCATTTCTAAAAATTCTTCCAATTTCATATACTTTATTAAATCCACCTACGATTAATCTTTTTAAATATAACTCTGTTGCAATTCTTAAATACATGTCCAAGTCTAAAGTATTATGATGTGTAATAAATGGACGTGCATTAGCACCACCTGGAATAGTGTTTAAAATTGGAGTTTCTGCCTCCATATATCCTTTTTCATCTAGAATTCTTCTGATTTCACTTACAATAGCGGTTCTCTTTTTAAAAGTCTCTCTTACTTCTGGATTCATAATTAGATCTACATATCTTTGACGATAACGTAAATCCATATCTTTCAATCCATGAAATTTTTCTGGTAATGGTCTTAATGATTTTGAAAGTAATGTTACTTCTTTTGCATGAATAGAAATTTCACCAGTTTTCGTTTTAAATACAAAACCTGTGATACCGATAATATCTCCAATATCATCTTCTTTAAACTGTTTGTAACTCTCTTCTCCTAATTCATTAATGCTTACATAACTTTGAATTTTTCCTTCTTCATCTTGAATATGACAAAAAGAAGCTTTCCCCATAATACGTTTTGCCATAATTCTACCAGCAATTGTAACATCTTTATTTTCTAAATTATCAAAATCCTCTCTAATTTGTTTGCTATTATGAGTCACATTAAATTTTGTAATTTTAAATGGATCTTTTCCTTCTTCTTGTAACTTTGCTAATTTTTCCCTTCTTACTACCATTAAATGGTTTAGGTCTAATTCTTGTTCTTGATTATTTTCTTCCATAAGTACATCTCCCTCTTATCGTTATATTTTACCGCCTTTATTATACCGCATAATTTATAAGAAGTAAACAAATTTATTTACATTCTACCTTTTTCTATGATATAATTAATTTTAATCTGTTACTTGCAGATATTTTAATAAAAAGGATGGTAGAAGAAAGTGAGCAATTTCAAACTTAGTAGTCATGAGCAGGAGCTTTTGGAGCGTAAAGACATGAGAGGCCTGTCAGCCTTGCTCTCTTGTAGGCTTGATGTTTCCTTCGCTACCAAACAGCAACTGCGCATTGAGCAAAATGCTGGTCGAGTAAAAGAGTTCCTTCATCTTTTTGGGGACAATTACGCTTTTACTTGGTGCTAACAGAATCCTTTTGGGGTGTGGAGAAAATCCACACCCTCTTTATTTTTCTATTCAATTGTATTTTTCCCTTTTTTATGATATAATAAATTTATCGACCATTGGTCGAAATTTTAGAAACGAGGTTCTTACTCTTGAAAACTCATAAGCTCACATTCCCTTTGGTTTCTGCTCCGCGGAGTCTAAAGGACATGGTATCATTGCTTGGTACCTCTCCTGAGGAAACTAGCAAAACCTCTCTGGTGTATCTGGAAAACAACCTTTTTTTCCATTACGATACGTCTGGAGCCTGCAGAAGCATGACTTACTGTCTTTCTAGCGAGAGCGGCGTTATGACTTCTTGTCTGGAACTGATGCCTGGCTTAACTCTTGGCAGAATCCACTATTACCTTGCTATGTACAGTCTTGCAACCAAGGTCTTGAACTGTCATGTCAGGTTTTCGTTAAAGGGGCGACGCTTTACTGTGCTTATTTCTCCCCTTGACGAGAAGAGCTCTGTGGTACTGAATTCTTTGGAGGAGAAGGAACCTCCTGCCGACGAATTTAAAATTTAAAAACTCGGCGTGTAAAAGCACCGTTCTCTAGGGAACGGTGCTTTTCTTATTATTTATTATTCTGCTGATTCTGTATCTGTAGTTTCCTCAGTTTCAGGAGCTTCATAAGCCTCTAAAATAGCTTTTTGAATCTTCTCTCTAGTATCAGCATTGATTGGATGAGCTATATCCTTGAATTCTCCGTTAGGAGTTTTTCTACTTGGCATAGCAATAAACAATCCATTTTGACTTTCAATAACTTTAATGTCATGAACAACAAATTCGTTATCAAATGTCACAGAAGCAACAGCTTTCATTCTGTTTTCTGAATTTACTTTTCTTAAACGTACATCTGTAATTTGCATTTTGAGTACCATCCTTTCCGTTTTTCAGTTTTTTATACATTTCTTATGTACAATTATATTATTCGCCAAAAATATAATTTTTCCTTCTTTATTTTACAATTATTTTAATTTCTTTTTTTGCACACATCACTTTCACTCTTCATATTTTATTATAACCATTTTATTTCTTTTTATTCATTTTACGTTTGTATTCACATAAAATAATAAATTTTACATAAAAATATTGAAAAAAACTATTGAAAAGTATATAATGAGGCATGCTAGTTATATACAACTATACTTTAAAGGGGTGTTATTCTTTGGCAAATATAGAAGAATTAAAACAATATAAAAATATACACATGATAGGTATTGGTGGCATTAGTATGAGTGGAATTGCTGAAATTTTAAAGTTTTGGGGATTCCATGTAACAGGTTCTGATACAGTAAGTTCAGAAGTTACAGAAAAATTAATAAATACTGGTATTCCTGTGACAATTGGTCACAATTTAGAAGATGTTGCAAAAGCAGATGTCGTTGTTTATAGTGCAGCTGTTCGTAAAGATGATATTGAACTTGTAAAAGCTCATGAATTAAACATTCCTACTATTGAAAGAGGAACATTTTTAGGAAAAATTACCAAGGCTTTTCGTAATACCATTTGTGTTTCTGGAACACATGGAAAAACCACTACTACTTCTATGATTTCAGTCTGTTTCTTAGAATCTTTAAAAGATCCTTCTATTCAAGTAGGTGCTTATTTAAAAGCTATTGATGGAAACTATCGTGTTGGTAGTAGTGAATATTTTATTATTGAAGCTTGTGAATATGTAGAAAGTTATTTAAAACTTTTTCCTAAAACAGAGGTCATTTTAAATATTGATAACGACCATCTAGATTATTTTGGTTCTATTGAAAATATTGTACGTTCTTTTGGTAAGTATGTTACCCTTCTACCTGAAGATGGTTTATTAGTTGTTAATTGGGATGATATTTATTGTAGGACAGTAGCAAAAAGCTCTAAAGCTAAGACTGTTACTTTTGGAATTGAAAATGAAACTGCTAATTTCTTTGCAAGAAATATTACTTTTGATAAAAATGGTTTCCCAACTTTTGATGTTTATTACAACAATACTTTTTATAAAACCATTCGTTTATCTGTTCCTGGTAAACACAATGTATTAAATGCTTTATCTTGTATTGCTATTTGCCATGAATATGGTATTGAAAAAGAAGATATAAAAAATGCTTTAGCCAAATATACTGGCGCTCACAGGCGTTTTGAATACCTTGGCTCTTTTAATAAAGGGGTAACCGTTTATGATGATTACGGTCATCACCCAACAGAAATTGCAGCAACTGCAAAAGCATTAATGCAAAAACAATATAGGAAATCTTGGGTTGTTTTCCAACCACATACTTATAGCAGAACTAAAAATTTATTAAATGAATTTGCAAAAGCACTCCTTGATTTTGACCATATTATTATTACTGATATCTATGCTGCAAGAGAAGATAATATCTATCATATTTCTTCTATGGATTTAGTAGAAAAAATTGAATCTTATGGAAAAAAAGCTATTTATATCTCTGATTTTAACGAAATTGCAAAATATTTGAAAGAACGTACTATTGAGGGTGACATAGTTTTAACTTTAGGAGCTGGAACTGTTACTGAAATTGGACCAAAATTAGTTACTCATGACAATTAAACATAAAAAAAATCATATAGTTATAAGAAAATATATAACTGTATGATTTTTTTATTTACTATGGTCTATAATTTTGTGTAGATATAGTTGGAAATCTAAATGTCTTTCCCTTTTCTGATAATTTTCCATCTTCTTTATGATCTACTTTAAATTCCTCTGAACCTTTTAAAAAGTATTTATACTTTAATTCTTGTGTTAATTCTCCTCCATTTACTAGGATAGGGTCATCCCATGTAACATCAACTGCATACCAATTCTCATTGATTTGAACATAATTCCATGCATGACTTTCTTCTTCTCCTCGTGAATTAGTACCTGTTCCAGAAACTAAAATACAAGGTATTCCTGAAGCATCCATTAAATACTTAAATGCTCTAGCATAACCTTCACATACAGCTTTATTATTAGCTAATGCTCCATAGATAGTATGTTGGTCTTTTGTATTTCCTCCATAAGTTATCGTTTCAATTAACCAATTATGCACTTTTCCTAATTTACGATAAATACCATCTGTCGCAATTTGTTCTGTCATTTGTCTTCTTATATCTTCCATATATGCTTTAGCAATTTCTACCTCTTCTTGTGTTTTAAATGTATCTAAGAAGTAACTTCCATTATTTCTTGGTCCAATAGACACTTTATAAGTTCTAATTCCACCAAGACTCTCATACTGAATATTGATACTTACCTTTGTTGTATCAATATAAAATAAGTCCACATTATCATACATAAAAGCATCCCATGCATCTTGAAAGCTTTGGGTTAACTTATCTTGACCTCCATCACTGTTTAGTAGTGTATTAAACTGTGTACCATATTCTACACTATGATTTCCAGAAATAAATTTATTCTTTTCTTGTTTTAACTGTGAATAAATCGTTTTGGCAGTATCATCTAATTGATTATAATAATAATTAGAAACAAAACTCTCTGTTGGTTGAATATTATTGTCAGAATCCACTGAATTGGTATTAGGCTCTATAATAATCATATTTCCACTTGGTTCATTCATAATAGTATTCTGTTCTTCATTGGTTGGTTGTTCTATTTGATTATTATTATTTTGGTTTTGTACATTTTGATTTACTACTGGTTGTTTATTGTTCTTCATAATAGAAATTGCTAAAAAACCTAAAATGGTAATAACAACAATCACTAAAACTGTAATTAAAATGATAATAACTTTATTATCTTTCATAAGTATCCCCTCATTTATTCTTTATTCATTTACTTGTCGCATTTGTTTTAACATAATATCTGCAAAAACTCCGTATCCAGCTGTAGGATCATTAACTAACACATGCGTAACTGCTCCTATAAACTTTCCTTCTTGAACAATGGGAGCTCCGCTCATTCCTTGAATAATTCCTCCCGTTTTTTCTAGCAGCTCTTCATCTGTTACTTTTAATAACATACTTTTATTGTCCTCATTATTTCCTGTGAAAACCTTTTGAATTTCTATTCTATAATGTTTCCTCTTTCCATTTTCTAACTCACAAATAATTTCTGCTGGACCTGTTTTAATCTCCTCTCTTGTAGCTACTTCTATGGCATCTTTAGAAGTAATAGATAAATATGAAGGCGTATCTAAGATACCATATACACCAAAAGCAGTGTTTTTAGTAATTCTTCCTAAAGTATATCCTGACTCTATAGTTCCTCTAATCTCTCCTGGTCTTCCTTTTTCACCTTTTTGAATATTTAAAATATTAGTTGTAACTAATTCTCCATTTGCTATTTTAATTAAATCAGAAGTATCTACATCTAAAATTCCATGTCCTAATGTAGCAAACATTCCAGTAGATGGTTCATAAAAAGTTAAGGTCCCTACTCCTGCTGCTGCGTCTCTTACCCAAAGTCCTAGTTTGTATCCTTCTTCTCCACTTTTCACTGGTTTCATACTAGTAGTAATTGTTTCTTCCTCATGAATATATTTTATATAAATCTTATTCCCTTTACTAGCATTTACTTCTTGCATTAATTCTGTTGTGTTACTAATGCTGTTTTCATTAATTTGAATAATTCTATCTCCTTCTTGAATTCCTGTATTATCATAAGGCCTTTTTCCTTCTATTTCAGACATTCCAACTACTAAAACACCATCTGTGTATAGTTTCATTCCAATTGCTCCTCCTATAGGCACTACACTAGTCTTTGGAATAACATTTACACTAACATCTTTTACTTTCAATAAGTGAAATAAGCTTAAGCTAAAATCTATTTTTCCTACTTGCTCAACTTTTGTATTATTCAAATTACTTGCTGTCTGTATAGTTCTAAGAGCTTTGCCTTCTTTTTGAACCAAACTAGTTCCTAGCAAAGTATTTATTTTCAAAGTTTCTCCCTGCATAATAATGTAATTACTGGGAAAAAATGATATATAACAGACATAAATATAGATAACAAGTAGTAATGTAATAATAGCAATTTTCTTGATAAGTTTCATATGGTTCTCCTTTTTTATTTTCTTATTTTAATAGGATAACCATATTTCTGTTTTTTAAACAATTTCTAATTATTGGTTTTATACAAGTTATTTTTCTCTCTACCTAAAATGGAAAAATATTTTTGCCTCAGTGTAGCAATACTTCCTACACCATTAATACTATTCCCAGTATTGTTAATAATATCTTCCTCTAAGTCATATTTTCCACTAGAATTTACTAAGCATTGATAACAAGGTGTATAAGGTGTTCCATTATTCATATGTCGGTAATAATATGTACTATCTACAGTTTGTCTTTGAAAAGCTGTATTAATATATCCTCCTATTACACTAGAACCATTGCTTTCTACTAAAAGTGGACAATTTGGCATATGATATTTTCCATCATTTGTCATTAAATAGATAGAGTCTGCGTCTACAAATTCGTTATTTTTATCATTTGGTATTACTATATAATCATTAAAATATTTTCCACCAATTGGCATTCCTTGCATAAAGGAAATCATGCAAACATTGTTCACAACTTTGTCCCACTCTTCTTCACTTAGTTTTGGCAATTCATAAGAAAAAGAATTGGCATTACTGTTATAACTATTGATTGCTGCTGCTAAGTTTGTTTCAATAGAATTTTTAATCACTGCTATTCTATGTTGATTAAAGATAGATGCTGGATCTTCTGGGTCTTTTGTAGTATCAAAAATACTTTCATTTTGTGCATTAAATGCTAAATTTGTTCCACCTGCTGTCACTTCAATACTTCCATCATCTTTTCTAACAACTGTACGTATATTATTTTGTTTAATATCTTTTAAATGATCATATACCCACTTGCTAAATTCATAAGCATTTTGATAATATTCATAACTACTACTTTTTCCAAAGGTCTCTTCTATTTCTTGTATAGTAGTTTCCCCTTGAATAGGATGTGCTACGCCTTGATCATACCAAAAATATTGTGACCCATTTCTATAAATTTTCTGGTTACGATATACTGCATATGGATATTCTCCATCTGCTGGTTGACCAGTCGCAGTATCTGTAAATTTCAAATATTCTGTCAAGTTTTCTCCTGTATTCGCTATATTAATTCCTTTATAGTTTCCATTAAAACTTCCGATTGATTTGAATTAAGTATCCAGATTTATTAACATATTGTCCACCAATTGTTCCATAAATACTAATAAAATTATCTAATGTATAATTCACAACAAAATTGTCACTACCACGTTGATATTGGCAAGAATAATATACAAATGGTTTTAATCCATATTCATATAGTTCTGGCTTTGGTACACTTTCTGGATCTGTATTAATTGTCATATCAATTAGCTCTCCTGACTCATTGATTCTAGGATTCTCATATACATTATACCTTTTTCCATAAATATAATAACCATCATATAAAGTATATACAATTGCTGGAACATAAGCTTGTAATTCTTCTTTTTTATAATTCAAATTAGTTGTTAAGGAATTATAAAAAGCATTAACGGCAGCTTCAATATCCCTAATTTTAGAGTCACTAACACTAGAATAATAACTATTGGTAGTATTAATTTGAAAAGCTTTTACAGCATCATATGTTGCATCACTTAATTTTGCTCTATACATATTTTGCCTATTCATAATATCATTTTGTGTTTGTACATAAAATGATAAGACCAAAGTAATTGGCAAAATGATGATAATAAAAATAACTGCCAAATATTGAAATTTCATTCCTATGTTCCCTTTCTTTTTTAACTAATTTTTCTTTTGATTAAAACAGGAGTGGAAAAACTATTCCACTCCTAATCTTGTACTGCTTTAGAACAGTTTATTTTGATGCTCCATTCACGCTTACAGTACCAGCGTGCCTTCCTGAAATTTGATAAGTATCATCTCCACTAATACTATAGAAGAAACCTCTTAACATTTCAGCAATCGTTTTATTTGTATTTTTTACTGTTACTGAGAATATATCCCCTTCTTTTAGGGCTATTCTCTTATCATTATGTAATCTTTCCTCAATTTGACTTGTATACTCATTATAATACAAATTTTCACCAATTTTTGTTACGTCCGCTTGTGTTACCTTTACACCTGGATTTTCATCAAGATGTTGAATTTGCATTTCTATGTCATAAGTATTACCTGTCGTAGCTAATGTTGATGCAAATTCATTATAGCTATCCACTGTTATCTTCCCTGTTGTTTTTACCTTATCTACAAATTCAGTCGTAGCAGTTTGAACCGTTATCTCTGAAATATCGTCTGTTCTATCTGCCATTGACATTAATGGAAATAAAATTAAAACTGCTGCTATCATGATTGCTATAAGAGTCATAAAAGCATCTGACATATTAATACCCCCTTTTCCTTTATCTTAATTCTTTTTAGCTTAGTTCTTTAGTTCATTAGTTGGTATACAATTACTCTTTTGTTTTTATTGTCTCTAATACCTTGATTTAATCCTGAAGCAAAAGTATCTTTGTTATTTGTTCTGTACTCACCTATTGTCTCCCTAAAATAATCACCTGAATATTGTTGTATAAAACCTGGATAATGATATGTCCCATACGTTCCACCATTTAAGAAAGCCTCTAAATTCTCTCTTGTATCTATTGGACTTCCTACCCATGGTTCACGACGTATTAATTCTTCATTGATGTCAAAAGAACATACTTGTGTACCACTCATTCCTGGATATTTCTCTACCACAAAATCTTTTGGATTTCCACTAGAATCCTGACTCCAGTTTGCTTTTCTTGTAGGATCAGAGTCATATAATTTCATTCCATCTCCATTTTGCTTTAAAAATACTACTGTATAATTTTCTTTGTAATATTTATAGAGTGTTGGAATAATTGTTTCCAAGCTTACAATTCTATTCTTTACATTATTTGAAACATCTATATCCATATATTCATAATAGTTAGTTCTATCACTCGCATATACAACGGTATCAACAGTTACTCTAGCTTGTGAAAATAGTGTCATTGCCACTGAAAGGGCAATGACAAATATTAGCACTGCTCCTGCCATGATAATGGCATCTGACGCATTTTCCATAATTTTCTCCTAAATTCTATTTTTTAACAATTGTAACTACATCTATAATACCACTAGCCTTATAAGAAACCTCAATATCATATCTTGCACTACCATTTATTGAATTTCTTATTTTAGCTAATTGGCTAGAATCAGTTATATTTCCTGATATACCACTAATGCCAAGACTATCTGCATTAACACTAACTGTTTTAGCAGTATCACCAGCATAAGTAGAATTATTTGTAATAACGGTTGTAATTAATGTTTTTACAAAGCTTCCTTGTTTTTTTACTCCTGCATTAGAATCAAATTTTGAGTTAAAACTTTGAATTTGTTGTCTGTCCATTTCTGCAACTGTATCATCAGCGTTTAAACTGTTTACTACAATAACTCCTACACTTACTAAAACGATTGAAATTAGAATTGCTCCAGCAATAATTAATGCCTTTGATGCATTCTCCATAATAAAATTCCTCCCTTAACTTTTGTTTTTTATATATTTTTTCTTTTGGACTTTTCATCCAATATTAAAATCTAATTAAAGTTGTATTTGTTCGAAAAACAAACTCTTTACTTGCTTATTTTCCTGGTGATATTCTATCTTAGTGCACTTAAAACTTGCTGTTGCATAAAAGTTAATAAAATTTTCCATGTCTTGTAATAGAATATCTTCCATTTTAACAGTTTCCTCTTTTTCTAAAAACTTTACTTCTATCAAAAGAGAATTTTCTGTTTCTATATAATATCTGTCATTGCTATCTTTTGTAATGTCATTTCTTTTATTATAGTCCATTGCTTTATTCATTACAGTTGCTAAATCAGTTCCTAGTATCGTTTTTTGATAATAGTTTTCATACTGTTTATTAAAGCCTTGAGCTTGTATGACACCTTTTCTATAATTATACACTAAATAGACAGAAAATAGCAAGATAATTATAAAAATTCCTAAAATTACTAATAACTTCTTTTTCATTCTTTTTCCTTATTTTGATTAACTCTTTTCAAAAACAATTTTACTTACTCGATTAATCTGTTCTGGATTTTCAAATTTGACTTCTGTGCATTCATAATACGGAAGATGTTTTTCTCCAGTTGTAGCATCTGTTTCTATTTGCATATCATTTAACAATTGAACCAATTGTTGCTCTGTATATTGTGTTAAGTCTCTTCTATCTAGAACAACTTGAATGTAAAATGATTTTGTGCTATCTGTTTTGTCATATCCTAATGCTTCATTTGTTTTTTGCGCAAATTTTGTCAAATTAACAATATCGTGAATGGTACAAGTTTTGCTACCTTCATATTTTAGGAAATTATTATTGAACTCTGCCATTACCCTTGCATCTACTTGCTTTTGTATATCTTTACCACTTCCACCAACAGATGCAAATAAGTATACTGCTATTGATAATATAATAATTCCTATTAACATACTACCTGCCATAATAAGGGCTTTTGATGCATTTTCCATCTCTAGTATTCCCCTTTCTAAAAAACTCTACTATTCTTTCACCTGTTCAAAAACCATTCTAGAAATTCTACCTTCTTTATTATATTTTGTTTTTGCACTAATACACTTAAATGGCGTACTCCTCAATTGTGTAACAGAAGACTTTACATCTTGGTATGTATCATCTCTTTTACTAACTCCTGCTTTTACCATATCGTTCATCTTCTTTTCTAATGCCATATCATATTGTCTTAGCCTTTCTATATCACATCCATCTGCCTTACTTCTACTCTCACGTTTGATACTTTCATAAGATGGTATTACTGTATCATCTCCTATTGTATCTTCATGTAATTTTACTGTCACTATAATTTTATTGTTCCTATAATATTCTCCTGTTGGTTCTTGATCTATCAATAATCGATTGTCATAGTCATGCACTAAATTAGCTAATGACAAAAGTTCACTTCCATACATTGATCTATCATAAGTATTAAATTGCCTGTTATATTCTTCAAGCTGTTCTATTGACAAAGCCAAGCCTTCTTCTTCATAAACCCCACCTATCGGTTGAAATACCATTACTAGAACAGATACGATAATAACACCCATTAAAATACCACCAGCCATAATAATAGCTCTTGATGCATTCTCCATATTCTCCTCCTCTTATGATACTAGTTTTTAAGTTCCTGTTGAAGTTTGTACTGAATTTAGTGAACTTGTCATACTGGTAATACCAATAAATACTAATGGTACAATTAAGTATCCAACAAATAGAACAATCATTGGTGCAAATCCAATTACTTTTCCTATTCTTCCTTTTCTTGAAATTAATCTTTCATTGGATTCTTTTCTCTTTTCTTGGTAATAATCTCTTTCTGTGTCTAACTCATCAAAAGCATCTTCAATTGGAATTTTTTCTACTGCTGCTTGAAGGCTTTCCACAATTCGAATAAATTGTTGGTAAGTAACATCTTCTTTTAACTGTTCTAAAGCTTCCCAAGCACCACTCTCATAGTTGTTTACACATTTACTAATTGGCTCTCTAAAGATATTGGCATACCTTTCTAGCCACTCTAATATAATTTCTACATTTACTCTTTCAATTTTCATTAACATTAGAATAATGGTATTGAACTGCATTACTTCATCTTCCATTTCTAGTTGTCTCATCTTTGCTTGGAAAATGAGCATCCAAATTGGTGTCATATATGCAATAACTGCAAATACCAAAGCTAATAGTACTTCAAACCATTGTAAGGTCTCACTACTAACTAATTTTAATTTTTCTAACACTCTTTGTGCAGCAGTTTCTAGCTCTTCATCACTGCTTTCTACATAGTCCTTATTAACTTTTCCTTGTCTCATTACTTTTTGAATTTCTTCTACTTTAGTTTCTGGTTTTCCTTTATAATATTCCAAATATTGATTGTCAGACTCTGTCAGTCTCATAGCCTTATTCTTGTCCTTAGAAGACATTTGACCGATAAACATCATAATCCTCTGTTGGATCATTATAAACACCATTAATAACTAATGTATGTACATAACTAAATAAGAAAATACTAACAACAAAGGTCAACAAACACAAAGTAATTCTATTAATATAAATCCATTGTATTTTGTCTTTACTTGCTGCATCTTTCATTTTCTTTTTTAGGTTTCTATCTTCCTTTGTTCCCTCTTTTGGAATAAATAAGTCTACTATTTTCTTGACAATTCCTATCTTATACAATCTTTCTTGCCAAGGATTTTCTGTATTTTTTGTACTCATTGTAGTTGAGCCATTATCTTTCAATTTTCCAATTAACAAATAGCAAACAAAGGTTAATATTAAAATAAGTATTTGAACAATAAATCCTGTTTTACCATTATAGAAACTTTCTGTAAAACTAAATTGTGAAATTGCCCAATTTTTAATTGGTTCTAATGCTAAAATTGGTACAATTGAAATAATCGATAAACTTTGGAATGTATAATCTAATTTGTCTCTTTTCAAAATTTCTAATTGCATTTCTTGTGTAATGTTATTTAAGTTCTTTAAATATAGAGATGTTTTATCTATCTTACGGTCTCCAAATTCTTTTGTTAAATAGGAAACTCCTGCAAACTCTTTTAAATAACTATTTGGTGCAATATCATAATATTTTTCAAGTTCTGATTCTGGGTCATTTGAAATTAATACTTCATAGATTTTTTCTGCTTGTCTTGCCATTTCTGGTTTTTCATCATCTTGTGCTACTTGGTAAATAGCTTCTTCTACCATGTTAAATTCATGGTAAGCATGTCTTATTTCAGAGAAAAACTCAATTTGTTCTCTTAATAATTTATTATCTAATTTGTTTACCATTCCATCCATAAAGGTATCTACCATAAATAATTCGAATAGTAATAAAATAAATAATAATAATGTGTTTTCATGAGTCATAACTAAAATAACAATAGTAAGTGGAAGAATAATACATAATGTTTTAGATAAGATAGATGCTGCCTGTTTTCTTGTCAAATACTCATCATCCACATTGATAATTTCTAGTCTTCTGCGTACCTTTAATAAATATTTCTTTAAAAAAGGAGTTTTAAGGTAAAAAATGTATAATTTTTGGAAAAGTACTTCCATGGAAAAAGAACTTGCTTCTGTTCCTTCTCTCAATTGTTGAATTTGCTTTACTTCAGAAGTATTCATTCTCTTTTTCAGCATTAAAAATGCGATGATAATTAGTACAAATAGAATACCTGCGCCTCCTAATATGTACATAATCATTTCTGTTTTCACCCTAAGTCACCTCCTATTTTATTGTAGTTTTGGTTTTCTTCCTCTTTTCTTTGGCTCTGCTTGAGCATTTATTGTAACTGCATCATCTTCAAATCCATTACTTGGTTTGATTCCCCAATTTCTATCTAAGAAATTATCAAATCCTTCTAAGTCACTAGAGTCCATATTATTTCTCATAGCTTTAATATTAGCATCTGTAATTGGATTTGTTAATACATATCTACCATCTTGATATTCCATAACATTTCTATGTTTAAATAATTCTCTGTTAGTTGTCTTTGTAAAGAATACAGTCGCATTGTCCATGAATTTATCCATTTTTCCTTCTAATGTTTTTTCTCTTCTATGGTCAAAAGTATATTCATTTTTTTCTTCTACTGGAATACATTCTGTTACTCTTTCAATATATCTGTTTCCTCTAAAGTCTTTTACTAAGTGAATGTCAAAGTTTAATACTTGTACTACTTGTTCTTCTGCTGTTTTTTCATCTTTAAATACCCCTGCTCTTAACATTGAGTTACGAAGAGCGGTTACTAAGTCTGGAAATGTTTTAGCGTGGTGAGTAAATAAAGTAAACTTAGATGCAACTTGTGCAGACTGAATCATCCAAGATGCTACTGGGTCAGTTGCAACCTCACCGATGATGTTAACACTACCATCTGTCTTTTTCTGAACGTCCAAACAATCTTGTCCGTGATACAGTTTCTGTTTCCCTCATAGATAAAATATTTCTAGTTGGGTAAATTTTTCTTAAGTGTAACTCGAATGCAGTTTCTGTGATACGAAGATTCATTGTTTCATATATATTTTCAATCATTGCCATAAGCATTGTTGTTTTTCCGGCATCCTTGTTCACCAGTTAGTGATATAATTCTGGCTCCTTTTACTAAATATTTTAGTAAATCAATAGCTTCGTCTTTTCCTTCAAAACGAATAATTTGCTCTAGGGTTGCACGTTGTACGTCGAACTTTCTTACAAAGAAAGCCCATGTTTCAGACATGCTTGGTCTTACTACAACGACACGAGAACCATCTTTCATTTCATTAATCTTGAAACCATTGGTATCTGATAATTGTCCTGGGTTATTATATTTATAAATATTCTGGCAAACTCTTTTTAGTTCAGCTTCTGATCCAAATGATAAGAAAGCTAATCGAATAGATTTACCGTGGAACATAATCCAAATACTATCACAAGCACGTGGAACTTTATGTTCTGCAATCTGGTTTAAGTAATCTCCATCAGTTTGTGCTACTTGGCTTAAGAAAGATTCTGGAAGTCCTGATACACCACCAGAAATACCATCTATATTCATATCTCTTACTTCATCAATACTACTATAACCCTTGTAATGTTGATAAATTCTTTGTACAACTACATTTAATTTATCAGTAAAAGTAAGGATAAAGTTTTCTTGATCATAAATTTGTTCAATTTCATCTGATGTAATAACATAGCAAGGTTTTGCTTCTCCTTCTACATATTTCAAATCATCCAAATGATATTTTTTAATAATTTCGCCCATAGCTTCATAGCCAAATTCGTTTTTATACATATATAGAATAATCTCAAATTTGTCTTGCGCTGTTAAAAGTGATGGAATATCAAATGGAATCGCTTTTGACACATTTGTCTCATTTACTCCATACTCACGATATAGTAAATCGTAAATTAACTCTTTTACATATTTCTTATCGTTTACATCTCCATATGTACAACCTTTTAATGCTTTTTTCAATTCATACTTTTTCTGTTTTCTTCTTTTTAATTCTTCTTCTGAAAGTCCTATATCATACAAGTTTATTTTTGTAATTTCATCTAGCCTTTTTTTCACAAATTCTTTCATTAAGTCTAATGTATATGTTTTATCATCAACTTGTACAGTTTCTTCTACTTGCTCTGCTTGTTTTTTCTTAATAAAACGAAGTATGATAAATACAGCTAATAAAAGTATGACTATAATTAAAAATACATTAAGCATTTTTGTTCTCCTTCCTATGGGATTACAACTTCATTTGTAATTCTTGTAGTTTATAAATCAGATTATTATCTGCTTCTGCTACTGCTTTTTCAAAAGTAACATTCTTGTCTGTCTCATCCACAATATTTCTAAGACGTAAGAAAAAATCGATAATCGTTCCTTCACTGCACGCTTCAAAAAATAGAGTATTATATGGAACTACTGATAGTTCTTTTTTTTCTTTCATATATCTTGTGATATTTTTATTATTATATTTTGAAAATCTATCATATCTTCCTAATAACAACATGACATTTTTCTTTTTATAAAAATCATTTTCTTCTCTTAATTTCATAAAATCATTCAATGTTTTTAGTCTTTGTATTAAATTCACCATTACTACATCTGATATTTCTAATACGGATTGTATATCTTGCCTTGGCATTCTTTTATTTAAATCCACAATAACAAGATCGTAATAACGAGCTGCCGTTGTAATAATATTACTATAATTAGGCGTAATCTCCATGTATTCTTGATAGGATTTTGTTACAGGTGATAATAAAATATCTAATCTATCCTTTAAAATAATTCTTGAATAGTTTTTTACAATTTCATTACTTGTCCTATTACTTGCTAAAACTTTTAGTAAACCTTCAATTCCTGATTCCAAACCTATACTTTGGTTATTATCCTTTACCACTGTAGCTGGTCTTATTTTGCTATATTCCCAAAAACAATTTTCTACAGTTAAATCATTAAAGCTTGTAGAAACAATTAATATCTTATAATTATGAGCAATAGCCATATGAGCAGCAATTGCTGCTACTGATAAGCTTTGCCCTGTTTCTTTTATATCATTACTGTAAAATGTAACAATTGCCATAATCTATACTCCTTTTTCTAACTGCCTATATGCTTTTCTTAAATCTCCACTTTCTCTTGGGTCAATTAGCTCTTCTGCTATATACATTAAGCTATCTCTATATAATTGTGTCAATTTTTTCAGTTTTACTTTTGCTACCCTCTGATTCTCCATTAATGTTGTTTGGTCTCCCTGCTCAAACGGAAAATAAATCTTTTCTTCATCCCAAATTACTTTGCACCCTAGTGAAATAAAGCTCAAATATTCATCTTCCTCTTCTGTGATTTTTTTAGAGAAGAGTACTTTCTTTAGAGGAATTGGTTCTGTAATTCCAGATAAAATTTCAATTCCTCTTTTTAAAGAATAAACATCAAATCCTGTTACAAAATAATTTCTAGTAGCTGATTTCACATCAAATGATACTAATGTTTCTGGCGAATCTACATCTAAAAAGATATAATCATATTGAAATACAGCATGTTGTGGCATTCCTAAATATTCCTTTATCAAAGCATAATTTGGAAAACCAACTGCAATATCTATTCCCTCAAATTCTGTCACATAAGTTTTAGAGGGAGAAATGGCGGGAACAATATATTTTGCCTTTTGCAAAGTAGTTGCATCTATAATCATAACTTTTTTATTCATTTCTGTTAAAAGTTTAGCTACATATATGATTAAATCAGTTTTATCATATGCTCCTATAAATCCTATTGTTCTCATCTTATCCTCCATCCTTCTTTATTTTTCTTTTGTTTCTATTTTAATAAGTTCCACCTAATGATTCTAAATATTTTTGTCTTTCTTCTTGTGCTCTTTTAATTTCTTCTTTTAATGCATTAACTGCATTGTCTGTTGCCGCATCTGAGTTTTCATTTAGTCCATTGTTAATTGGATTTCTAACTGCTGTTTTATTAGATGCATCATTATTTCTCTTAAATAATTCCTGTTTTGCTTCTGCTACACAGTTTGGATCTTTATTAATCAAATTAATCGTATCATCATCTGGTATATATGTTGGTGTTGCCGCACCTTGTAAACCTGGTTCTATATATTGATTTACATATAGGAGTGAGCCATTAATTTTATAGCTTTCTACAATAGCACAACTTAATGTTAAGATCTCCACCTCATTTAAGTTTAAAGATACTGTTGTTAAAGATGGTGCGCCTTCATTTTCTGGAATCGTAATTCTCTTATGGGATACTACAATATAGTCTTTTCCATTTGGCAATCTTAAACGAACATCTACATATTGTCCTGTCATTAATTGTGTTGGCATGATAAACATATTATATTCTTGTTGTCTTAAATCTGCTGTAAGTTCTCCCTTTTCTGCAATCATATCAGCAGTAACAACAGTTCCTTGCATTAACTTTATCTTGGAAATCACTTCAATCTTTTTAATCAAATTTCCATTTTCATCTAATATATTAGTCTTTTCTTCTAAATCAGTTATTGTTAATGCATTGGCTGGTATGGTTGTACCATCTACTTGTTTGCTTATCAATTTGTCTACTGTAACAGGTTCTCCTGATTCTATATCTTGTGCTACTACATATACTGTTTTAGTGCTAATTTCAGCCTGTTTTTGTGCCTTTGTTAGTTTGGTTAATTGTAGTATTAAAAATGCTATAATTAATCCTGTAATTAATAAAGTAATTAACATTCCTAATAAGAATGAATTTTGTGCCTTTCTTTGCATTGGATTTTTAGCCATGCTCTATTCCTCCTCATACTTTTTGAAAATATCTTTACTTTATTCATTGTACAACATTTTATGAGTAAAAACAACAATTTTAGCACATTGTAATACAATCTTAATATCATTGTAATATTTTTGTAATATTCGACAATAAATCATTTCTTTACATTTACATATAAAAAGCGATTGCTAACAAATTCTAAAAAGTGAAGTTTTAAGAATTTGTAACAATCGCATTAATTATCTACGTCCACACCCACAATTACAGTTGCAGTTTGGTCTTCTGATTGTAGTTGGCACCAAGTTTGCTTCATTTGCTAAGTTAACACTATTACAAGGACTAGTATTATTAATCGTAATTGGTCTTTCAATAATTCTACAATTTCCCACATTCTGATTTTCTAATATTTTAAGCAAACGACAAATCCATGCAGTTAATATAGCTGTTACATAAGCTAGAATAGAATATAATATGGCATACACTAAAAAACTAGCGTCAAAAAAAGCAAATGTTATAACTAAGTAAATGGCAAAAAATGTAGCTGCTACTAATAATGGATTTTTTAATACTTTTTGTAACACAATTGCCAATATAACAGTAGCAACAGGAAAAGCAAAAAATATCAATAAAGTATTCATATGTCTTTCTCCTCTTCTTATTTTTCTATCTGTTATATTTTATGTCATTTTCTCTTTTTTGGTTCCTATTTTTCTTCATATTCTACATTCATTAAGAACAATCCTTGTGCTGCTAAAGTCTTTCCTGCTTTTTGTCTATTTTTTGCTTCTAAGATTTTCTTCATTTCCTCTGGCTCCATATGCCCTAATCCTATTTCTACCAAAGTTCCTGCAATAATACGTACCATATTATATAAAAATCCATTTCCTGTTAGCATAATAATTACCCTTGTTTGTTCTTTGAGAACTTGTGCTTGATAAATAGTCCTAACACTACTTTTGCTACTTGTTCCACTTGATTTAAAACTACTAAAATCGTGTTCTCCTATTAAATAATTAGCAGCTTGTTGCATTTTTTCTACATCTAATGGTTGTGATACATGAAATGTATTGTTTCTATAAATTGCTGTTCCTTGCTCTGAGTTTTCTATAATATAACCATAAGTTTTCTTGTGGCAATGATAACGACTATGAAATTCTAGTGGAACTTCTTGTGCTTTTAATACACGGATTGACTTTTTCAATTGTGAATTGATGGCAGTTGCTATCTTTTCAATTGGAAAATCCGATTCTATTTTAAAATTTGCCACTTGAGCAAAGGCATGTACTCCTGCATCTGTCCTTCCAGATCCAATCAACTCTACTTCTTGCCCTGTTACAATTTGTATAGCTCTTTCTATCTCTCCTTGAATGTTTAACTTATTGGGTTGTTTCTGCCAGCCATTATAATCTTTTCCTTCATATTCAATTGTTAACTTAATATTTCTCATTTGTTTGCTCCTTCTTTATTTTTGACATAATCATACTATAGATTTCACTTTCTTGCAATATTTTTACAAGCTCTGTCCCTAAAAATGATGAATAAACGAACACTGTCTATAGTAGATACAGTGAGTTTATGAATATGCATAAATTGTTGTTGTAGACTTTGTGTAGTCGAAGACTACAACAATTAGTTTGAGGCTCGTAATGTCAGAAAAAGGAACGTCCCCAACCTGACAAACTTGACAAATTCTGGATTTTCGGGCATAATAAGTAATGGAGTGAAAATTATGTCAATCAAATTAATTGCAACTGATTTGGATGGAACTATGCTTGCTACAGATAATTCTATTCCGCAAACAAATTTAAAAGCAATTCAAAGTATAAAAGAAAAGCACATTCCCCTTGCTATTTGCACTGGGAAAAGTTATGCTATTTCAAAAGATATTTGTAAACAATGCGAAGCTCAATATGGAATTTTCGGAAATGGTGCACAAATTATTGATTTAACAAAACAAAAAGAGATTTTTCGTCGTTGTTTAACCTTAGATGAGTTGACCTTTTGCTATCACTTGGCAGGAAAGCATCATTTGCACATCCATGCTTATGGAGACAATTTCGTTATTACAGAAGAATTAAAATATATGGACCTTCGTAATTATGCCATGTACTTTCAATCACATTCTTCTATTTTTGGAAAGTATGATACTGCTTCTAATTTAATTTTGCATCATAATAGCGAAAATGAACTTTCTTTTTATATTGTAAAAAATCTATTGCAATATATACAAGAATACAATCTTACTATTTTTAATGTTATTTTATCAGGTGAAGATAATTTAGAAGAAATTCTTCCTGAATTAGAAACACAAACAGCTTTAACCATTCAATTTATTTCTAAGAAAGGAAATTATAAAGACGAATTTATAGGCAAAGAATATGACTATTTTTCAATCACCCCTCAGAATGTTGGAAAGGGTTCGGCTTTAGATTTTCTAAAAGGTTATTTAAAAATTGATACCAATGACACTATGGCCATCGGTGATAATTTAAATGATATTGATTTACTAAAAAGTTCGGGGGTTGGTGTTGCAGTTGCTAACGCTTATGAACCTGTTAAAAAAATCGCTACTTATACTACTAAAAATTCAGCTAGCAGTGGTGGCTTTGCTGAAGCAGTTTATCAATTTGTAGAGTTTTAGTCTTCTCCTCTTACCCCGTTCCTTATTATATTCATAAGCAAGCGCCCACCAACTTTAAAATTGGTGGACGCTTTTAAGCTTGTGTTTTCATATTCAATGATTCTACTTCCTTCTTGCATTTTTCCTCAAAGAGACCAATACCCCATATTTCATCTTCCTCAAAATTATGCAAACCAGCGCACAGTGTTACTTCACGTAAAGTGAGAGCCTCAATCCGATCGTCTCTGCTAGCACCTCTCGGATTGCTGTAAAGGCGAGCAGACACTTGAACATTAGATAATGAATAGCCATAATAGCCTCCGACGATATACACGGCAATCGGTAGCGTTGGCTTCAAGAGTACATTCGAACATGTTTCCAGCCATATCATAAATGTTATTCTTCTTATTTCTTTCTGTACTTCCTGTTGGTACATCTTCATTTGTACTTTTTGTTTTTGTTATTCCATCTGCATCTAAATATTCAAAGGTTGTGTCTTTATGATTTCCCCAATCTTCTGAGTTCATTACTAAGGAATAGTTTCCACCATTTCTGGCGACTAGCCAATCTAATGTTCTATCCCACTGGCATCCCCATATCATACTACTACTGACATCACTATTTTTTGCGATTCTTTTTCCTTGGGCATACATATAATACCAATTAGCACCATATATTTCCACGTTTCCTCTTTGCACTACTGGCACATTCGTGCTACTTGCTTCTAAATTTCCTGTCTCATATCTTCCTATGTAAAATCCATGATACTTTTTCACACTTTCTGACATACTATTAAAC
>JAAWKD010000018.1 GCA_022797215.1 Clostridia bacterium | reverse complement strand
TGTCAGGTTGGGGACGTTCCTTTTTGTGACAAAAGTGTCATAGAGGGGACAGTCCTTTATAAAAGATATTTTAAGGTGTGTCTCTAGCCTGACAAAAGTGTCAGAAAAAGGAACGTCCCCAACCTGACAAAAGGAGTAAAAGATGACATTAGATAATATTTTAGAAGAAATAAAAAAAGCAGAAAAAATAGTTATATTAACACATGAACATCCAGATGGTGATGCAATAGGAAGTAGTTTAGCTATGTATCATGCATTAAAGGCTTTTGGAAAAAGTCCAGATATTATTATACCAGTATACTCTAAAGTTTTTAATTGCTTACCAGGAGTAGAAGAGATAAAAACACAAAGTGACATAGAAAATTATGATTTAGCAATATCATTAGATTGTGCTACAATTAAAATGTTAAATGGGTTTGTAAACTACTTTGAAGATGCAAAGGTAAAAGTTTGTATTGACCATCATAGTACAAATACAATGTTTGGAGATTATAACTATGTTAATCCAGCAGCACCAGCTTGTGCACAAATTTTACTAGTTATTTTAGAATATTTTGGAATTGAGTTAACTAAAGAAATTGGTACTTGCATTTTAGCTGGTATTATTACAGATACAGGTGGTTTCAAATACCAAGGTGTTACAGCAGAGACTTTTGAATTTGTAGCATGGTTATTAAATAAAGGTGTGAATGTATCTAAAATTTATCGCCAAGTAATGGAAGTTAAAACAAAGCCAAATTTTGAATTGCACAGAATGGCTAATAATAGAGTAGAATTTTTAGAAGATGGAAAAATTGCATATACCTATATTACTGCTGAAGATGAACAAGCAGTAGGTGCTGAAAGTGGAGATCATGAGGGGATTGTAGATATAGGTAGATGTGTAGAAGGGGTAGAGGTTTCTATCTTTATTCGTCAGACGGAAAAGGGTTGTAAAATATCACTTCGCTCTAATGACTATGTTAATGTAGCAGATGCTTGCAGTATTTTTGGAGGTGGTGGACACGCCAGAGCAGCAGGTGCGACTATTCAAGGAACCATAGAACAAGCGAAGGAAAAAGTTTTAAGTGAAGTAATTAGATTGCTTTAAATTTTATTTTATATTAAATTAATGTAAATAGAAAATTAGAGGAAAATAAATGCAAATGCACGGAATTTTAATTGTAAAAAAAGAAAAAGGATGTACTTCACATGATGTAGTAGCTAAAGTAAAAAGAATTACAAAAGCAAAAGTGGGGCATACAGGAACGTTAGATCCAATGGCAACAGGAGTGCTTCCATTATTATTAGGTGAGGGAACAAAACTATCTAAATATTTAATAGATCATGATAAGATTTATGAGTCTGTGATTCAATTAGGAAAAAAGACAGATACTGCAGATGGAGAAGGAAAAGTAATTGAAGAAAAAGAGGTGGATAAAAGTATATTCAACCAAGAAAAGATAGAAGAAACATTAAAAGCAATAGAGGGCAGGCAAAAACAAAAACCTCCCATTTATTCAGCAATTAAAATAAAGGGAAAGAAGCTATATGAATATGCTAGAAAAAATGAAGTGGTAGAAATTCCAGAACGTGAAATTGAGATTTATAGTATGCAATTACTAAGCTATAACCAAGATGAAAAAACAATTTCTTTTAGAGTACATTGCTCAAAAGGTACTTATATTAGAAGTTTATGTGAAACAGTAGCAGAAAGGTTACAAACAATAGGGTATATGAAGGAACTGAATCGTGTTAAAGTAGGAGAATTTACAATAGAACAATCAGTAACTTGCCTACAAATTGAAGAGGCAGAAAAAGAACAAGACGAAAATTTTTGGAAAGAAAACTTGATAACTATGGAACGATTCTTTAAGGATAAATCAAGTATCAGATTAAATGAAAGACAAGTAACCTTATTTTTTAATGGAGTTAGGCAAACACGAGAAGAAAAAGACGATATTTATAAAATCTATAATGAGAAAAATCAATTTATTGGAACAGGTGTGATTGATGATAGCTTATTAAAGCGTGATATTGTATTAAATTGTAGAGAAGTAGAATAAATTTATTAGTTTTATTGAGTGATGAATAGAATAACCAAGTTATGATTCAGAATATAATAGATTACAGCTTGTATGTAGATTTGTGAAAAAAATGTTATTTTTCCGCAAAGATATATACAAGCTGTTTAAAGTTATATAATAGGATAAGGTTAATAATTTTCACAATTTACTTCAAAGTATGCTTGTGGATGTTTACAAACTGGGCAAATAGCAGGAGCTTCCATACCAACATGAATATGTCCACAGTTTCTACATTTCCAAACAGTAATACTTCCTTTTTTGAAAACTTCACCATTTCCTAAGTTTTCAATTAATTTTCTATATCTTTCTTCATGATGTTTTTCCACTTCTGCAATTCCTCTAAAAGTAGCTGCGATTTCAGTAAAACCTTCTTCATCAGCAACTTTAGCAAAGTTTGCATACATGTCAGTCCATTCGTAATTTTCTCCAGCTGCTGCATCATTTAAGTTAGACATTGTATCTCCAATACCTTTTAAGTATTTAAAGTGTAATTTAGCATGTTCTTTTTCATTTTCAGCAGTTTCTAAGAAAATAGCGGCGATTTGTTCATAGCCCTCTTTTTTTGCTACACTAGCGAAATAAGTATATTTGTTTCTAGCCTCAGATTCTCCTGAAAAAGCAGTTCTTAAATTAGCTTCTGTTTTTGAGCCTTTTAATTCCATAATTTTCCTCCTAAAAATAATAATTTTAACAATCACATCATACACTACAAAACAGGAAATGTCAATTTATATAGTAATAAAATATGTAAAACTTTAACCATCTTTTTTTAAAAGTATTGAAAAAAGAAGAAAGGAAATGGTACAATAAAAATAGAATAGGGATTATGTTATAGGTATCCTAGCTGCGCAGGCTGGCATGGCACTAGCAACTCTAACTGGCTTAACAATACTGCTTACGGTTTCAGACGTGGCAACAATGGGGTATTCTCCTTTAACGGTAACAACGATTGGACTGTCAACAACAACTGTGGTCGTGGAGTAGCGGTAGTAGGCACCGGACTCTTATATAGCATATTAGAGGGGAAAGCTTTAAGGAGCTTTTTGAGAATAGCTATATATAAAAGAAACATAATTCCTTCCTATTAATGGTAAAAGAGTAAAAAATAACATGATATGAGTAGCAAAAGCGAAAGTGGCATGTTATTTTTTGTGCTGTCAAAGTGCTGAAAAATGTAGGAAAGAGGAAAACGTTATAAAAACTGTTCCTAAGTATACATAAAGTGTTGCAAAAACGACTTGTATATGGTATAATTGATGTATAGGTGGTGAAATATGGATAAAAAGGAAAAGAATAGTTTAAAAAGATTAAGCAATGTATTAAAGAAAAGTAGCTTAAAAATTGTGTTAATACTTTTTCTATTCATCTTATGTGGATACTTTTACTCATATAACATGGTTGTACCAAAGTACAAATCAATTTCTACCATGCTTCTAACAAGCGATAATGTAAATAAGGATAACGACAGTTTAACACAAAACGATATCAATTTAAATAAGAACTTAATTGGTACGTATGGAAGAATACTAAAGAGCAGTAGTGTACTAAATAAAGTAATTGAACGCTTGCATTTAGACATGGAAGAAGACGAGTTATACCAAAATATAGAAATAGAAGAAGTAAAAGACACTCAAATTATTGAAATTGGAGTAATACATGAAGATCCAGCTGAAGCACAAAAAATAGCTGGAACATTAAATGATGTATTTATCCAAGAAATTAGAGAATTTTATAAAATAGATAATATCAGCATTGTAGATCAAGCATCCTACGCAACAGAGCCATATAATATTCATCATATGGTTGATATTGTGATGTTCCTAGTTGCTGGTATTGTAGTATGTACCGTTATGGTATCTATTGTTTATGTCTTAGATACTACTATTAAAATTGAACAAGATATTGAAGAATATGTTGGATTAAATGTAGTAGGTGTTGTACCATTCCATAAGTCAAAGACAAATGAAGAATTAATTGTACATCACCATAGTAAGTCCGTAGTATCAGAGGCATTTAAGACAATAAGAACGAATATAGCCTTTTCAAAATCAAAGGAAGAATCAAAAACGATTTTATTTACCAGTTGTAATGCATCAGAAGGAAAAAGTTGGATTACTGCAAATATGGCAGTAGCATATGCTTGGTCAAATAAAAACGTAATCATTGTAGATGCAGATATGAGAAAAGGTAGACAACATAACATTTTCGAAGTATCAAACGAAAATGGTTTATCAGAATGTTTAAGAGAAATTAAAGATAGTGAAGATTATAAAACACTAAAAAATTATATTAAACAGACCAATGTACCAAAAGTACATATTATTACAATAGGAGCAGTACCTCCAAACCCATCAGAATTATTATCATCAGGAAAATTGAATGAATTAATACAAATGTTAAAATGTGTATATGATGTAGTTATTATTGATGGTACACCTTGTAACTTAGTAGCAGACAGTATTCCAGTATCTAGAATTGTTGATTCAACAGTACTTGTTACAGAATGTAGAAGAACTAAAATTGAAGATTTGAAAAATGTTGTAAAGCTAATTCAAAACGTAGGTGGTAATATTGAAGGTGCGATTTTAAACAAGAAAGAGATTAAAGGAAAAGAATATGGTAAGGGATATTACTACGGAAAAATAGATGATAACAATACAACCGTGGAATTACAAACTTATACTGTAAAAGAGTTAATTGCCAATAGAAAGCAAAAAGTAGAAGAAATTCAAATAATAGAAGAGCCAACAATCAAAGAAGAGCAAATTACATTACTAGCTGAAAAAATTGAAGGCTTAGAAGACAAATTGTTAAAGATTCCAGATATGAACTTAGCAGGATATACCAAAGCAGTAGAAGACATTAGAGCTATTTATGAGAACGAAATTGATAAAAATAAATTAGCTGAAAATATCAAAGAAAATATTATCAAAAATGAATTAGTGAAAAAATTAGAGCAAAACAATGAAGAAACTAAAAATGTTTTAGCACAAAAAATGGAACAATTAAACCGTGGAAACGAAATAGGTGGTTTAATTCAAAAAATTGAAAGCATTGAAAATGCAATTAATCAAGACACAACAGAAGAAAAAATAGTAAGCATGATTTCTGAAATGAAAGAAGAACAAAACAGAAAAATGGAAGAATTAAATAGTAGCAAAGCATTATCAGACATTTTAGAAAGAATGGATAGGTTAACACAAAATCAAAATGAAAATATCGAAAAGAATGGTTTAGAAACTAGATATTTACTAGAAAATAGCAATCAAGCTACGAGAGATTTGCTAGAAAATAGCAGTGAGGCAACTAGAAACTTATTAGCAAGTAGTCAAGAAGAAACTAAGAATTTAATAGAAAGAACAAACCAAGCAACTAGAAGTATATTAGAAGAAAACAAAATAGAAACACAAAATTTATTAGAAGAGAAAATAGCAACCTTAAACTATAAACAAGAAATTAATGAATTGATGAACAAAATCAATAGCTTAGAAAATAATATGAATCAAGATACCACACAAGAAACAATTAAAATGATAGAAGCAAATATTCAAGATATGATTTTGGACATGCGTGAAGAACAAAACGAAAAAATGCAAGAAATAGATACAAGAAATGTGTTAACAGAAACGAAAAATTTAATTCAAGAAAGCAAACTAGAAACTCAGAATTTATTAGAAGAAAAGATAGCAAACTTAAACTACAAACAAGAAATTAATGAATTAATGAACAAAATCAATAATTTAGAAAACAATATGAGTCAAGATACAACAGAAGAAAGCATCAAAATGATTGAAGAAAAAATTCAAACTATGATTTTAGAAATGAAAGAAGAACAAAGTGAAATAACTCAAAAATTATTAGAAGAAACTTTCAAGACAATGATTTCTAATATGATAGACAATCAAAATGAAACAAGAACTTTACTAGAAGAAAAAATGGCAAATCTAAATTATAAAGATGAAATTAGTAACTTGATGAACAAAATTACAGATGTAGAACAAGCAGTTAATAGTAAAGAATCAGAGGAAAAATTGAGCAAAGCTGTAGAAAAGATAAAGCTAGACAATGAAAAGAAATTAGAACAATTAGATAGTTCAGCACAAATTAAAGAAATTATGAAAGAGTTAAAGAAAATAAATAATAGATATGACAAGCTAGCATTAGAAGTAAATAAAAATTTAACTGCGATGAAGAAAGCTTCTCAATCTACAAAAACCACAACAAAGCAAACTACAAAAACAAAAGTTGCTAATAAAAATAATGTAATTGAATTAGAAACAGCTAAAAAGAAAATGAATCAAGAAGAACTAGTTATTGAATACGGAAAAGAAATTGAATATGAACAATTATTAGATTTAGCAATTGGAGTATATGAATTTAATACAAATCAAAACAAAAGGAGGGCAGAGTAGAATATGGAAGAAGAAATGCAAATAACGAAAAAGAAAATGGGGAAAAAATCAAAAGTCATCATTAGCATTTTTAGTATTCTACTATTGCTTGTTATAACAATTGTTACATTAGGAAGTTTCTACATTAATGATAAACTAGCAAAAATTAATTATGTGGAACTTGATCAAAACAAAATACAAGTAAATCCAGAGGTATTAGTGAAAGCAGATGCATTAGAAACTTATAGAACGATTGCTTTATTTGGAATTGATGCAAGAGAAGATACCTATGACAAAGGAAATAGAAGTGATTGTATTATTCTTGCAATCTTAAATGAGAAGACCAAAGAGGTAAGCTTAGTATCAGTATATAGAGATACTTACTTAAAAATGACAGACATGTATTTAGATAAAGTAACACATGCCTATTCTTATGGCGGACCAGAACTAGCAATTAGTACATTAAATACAAACTTGGATTTAGATATTAAAGAATTTGTAACAGTTAACTTTGAGGCAGTAGTAGAAGCGGTAGATGCTTTAGGCGGAATTGAGCTAGACATTACAGAGGAAGAGACTAAATATATTAATGGATATATTCGAGAGATTAACCATGTAGCAGGACATTCTTCAGAAAAGATTACAACATCAGGTAAAAGAAAAGTGGATGGTGTACAAGCATTAGCCTATTCAAGAATTCGATATACAGCAGGTGGAGACTATAAAAGGACAGAAAGAATGAGAACTGTGATTACAAAGATGCTTCAAAAAGCAAAAGGATTAAGCGTAACAGAGTTAAACAAAATTGTAGATATTCTATTACCTAAAACTTATACGAATATTCAAGCACAAGAAATTTTAACAATGATACCAGAGCTTGCAACTTATAAAATGAAACACAATATTGGTTGGCCATATGAAACTAAAGGTGCAACAATTAATGGGATTTGGTATGGACCACCAATTACGTTAGAAAGTAATGTAATAAAACTACATAAAGAAATTTATGGACAAGAAGATTATGAACCATCTAATGCAGTAAAACAAATTAGCAACGAAATTATTGAAAAAACAGGTTATACAAAATAAATACAGGAGCAAGCATAATATAGAAAACCAAAGAAAACAAGAAACGAAAGAAGGAAAATTTAAGAAGGAAAAAATGGAGGAACATATTATGCAAAACAATGTAGCAGAAAATGTAGATGGGATGCAAATGCAAATACCAATGCGTACAGAATTAGTAGAGTTAAAAGAGAGAAGTTTATTAAAAAAGGAGGACGTATATCTAGGATTTAAAAGAACATCAGATGTTGTAATTTCAGCTATGGCATTAGTAGCTTTATCACCAATTATGTTGCTTACAGCTGTGTTAGTAAAAATAGATTCCAAGGGACCAGCCTTTTTAGTACAAGAAAGAATAGGACAAGATGGTAAGCTTTTTAAAATGTATAAATATCGTTCTATGGTAGTAGGAGCAGATGAAATTTTACAAAAATATTTAGCAGAAAATGAGGAAGCAAGAAAAGAATATCAAACTTATAAAAAATTGAAAGATGATCCAAGAGTAACAAAACTAGGAAAGTTTATTAGAAAAACAAGTATTGATGAATTACCTCAATTAGTAAATGTTTTAATTGGAAATATGAGTTTAGTAGGACCAAGACCATATTTACCAAGAGAAAAAGACGATATGAAACATTACTATAATTGTATTATTCAGTCAAAACCAGGAATTACTGGACTATGGCAAGTCTCAGGAAGAAGTGAGACAAGCTTTGAGGAAAGATTAAGTTTAGATTATACATATAACCAATCAAAAGGAATGAAATGTGACACTAAAATTTTAATACAAACAGCTTTTAAAGTATTTAAAAAAGAAGGCGCAAGATAAAAGACATAAAAACACATTTAGGAGGAAGGTAGGTTATGGAAAATATAAGACAAGAACCTATTAGAATTGCACAAGTTATTGGAAAATGGGTCGGTGGTGGAGTAGAAGCGGTTGTAATGAACTACTACCGCCACATTGACAAGAGCAAAATACAATTTGACTTTATCTGTGATGAAGATTCGACCAATATACCATATAAAGAAATTGAAAAGTTAGGTGGAAAAGTGATTTTAATTCCGCCTTATCAAAAGTTATTTAGATATCATAGAGAATTAAAAAGAGTTTTAAAAGAGGGAAATTATAAAATTGTGCATTCACATATAAACACATTATCTGTGTTTAGTTTGTTTGCTGCTAAATGTGCGAAAGTTCCAGTGCGTATTGCACATTCTCATAGTACCACGAATAAAAAAGAAAAAAAGAAAAATTTAATGAAGCAAGTATTGAAGCCATTTTCAAAGCTATTTGCAACAGATTATATGTGTTGCTCAGAATTAGCGGGAAGATGGCTATTTGGCGATAAACTATATGATGAGGGAAAAATTTATCTATTAAATAATGCGATAGACTTGCAAAAATTTGAATATAATGAGAAAATAAGAGAAGAAGTAAGAAAAGAATTGAATATTGACGAAGAAACTTTTGTTATGGGACATATTGGTAGATTTGTGGAGCAGAAAAACCATAGCTTTTTAATAGATATATTTTATGAATTACAAAAAGAAAAACAAAATGCAGTACTAATGTTAGTTGGACAAGGGCCTTTGCAAGAAGAATGTAAAGCAAAAGTAGAACAACAAGGATTGAAACACAATGTATTATTTTTAGGGCAAAGGAATGATGCTGCTAGATTGTATCAAGCAATAGATGTGTTTGTGCTACCTAGTTTATATGAAGGGTTGCCAGTAGTAGGAGTAGAAGCGCAAGCGGCAGGACTTTTATGTGTATTTTCAGATGATATGACAAAAGAAACTAAAGTATTGGAAAGTACAATTTTTAATACATTAAATCAAAGCGCAAGTGAATGGGCTAAAACAATTTTGACAGAGAGTAAAGAATATGTTAGAGGAAAAACTAGTGATGAAATGAAAAAGAAAAACTTTGATATTGATACAGAAGCTTGTAGATTAGAAAAATTGTATTATGATTTATTGAAGAGATAAAACAAAAGAACAATAGAGATAGGAAGTGAGATAATGGTAAAAGTATTACACTTAATTAGTACAAATGTATTTTCAGGAGCAGAAAATGTTGCTTGCCAAATTATAAAACTTTTTTCAAATGATAATAAGTATAAAATGGTTTATTGTAGTACAATGGGAAGCAATAAAGAGAGTTTGGAAAATAGAAAGATAGAAGTTTTGCCATTAGAAAAATTCAATTATGCTTGTGTAAAAAAGGCAATTGAAGAATTTAAGCCAGATATTATTCATGCACATGATGCAAGAGCAAGTATCATGGCAGCGGTATGTGTAAAGAAAGAAACAATAAAAATAATTTCTCATGTTCATGGAAATCATGAAAATATGAGAAAATTTGGAGTAAAAACATTTTTATATAATAGAACTTCAAGAAAATACAATAAAATTATATGGGTTTCTGGTTCAGCTTTTAATGATTACTATTATAAGAATAAAATAGCAAGGAAGTCGATGGTTTTATATAATGTTATTAATTCTGACGAAGTTCATGAAAAGGCAGAATTAGATAAAAATAATTATGATTATGATATCATTTATTTAGGTAGACTAACTTATGCCAAAAATCCAACTAGATTATTAGAAATCATAGCAAAAGTAAAAGAGAAATATTCAAACTTAAAAGTTGCTATTGTTGGAAGTGGTGAGTTACAAGAGGAAGTAAAAAGAAAAGTAGAAGAACTTCACTTAAAAGACTGTATTACTTTATATGGATTTTTGTCTAATCCATATAAAATATTAAAATCATCTAAAGTAATGCTTATGACATCAAGATATGAAGGAACTCCGATGTGTGCTTTGGAGGCAATAGCATTAAATATTCCTATTGTTACTACTATGACAGATGGACTAAAAGAAATTGTCAAAGATGGAATTACAGGATATTTATCAGATGCAAATGAAGTATTATGTGAAAAAACATTATACTTATTAGAAAATCCAGAAGAACTAAAAGAAATGAAAATAAATATAGAAAAATATAATAAAGAAATAAACAGTTTAGATTATTATAAATGTACAATAGAAGAAGTTTATAAGGATAAATAGGGGTCGTTATATGAGAGTAAATAAAGATGACTTTTTAAATGGATTAATTGTTGTACTATTAATTGGGTATAAGTATATATTGATGTGGTCTAGAACCAATAATATTTATACCAATGTAATGATTATTGGTATAGCAATTTTTTCAGTTATTATGTTATTAAAGAAAAAAATATATAAAAGTGATATAAAAAGTATTGTTATTATCTTAATATTTTTCTTATTAGCTTTTTATAAATCAAGAACCATTGATATAGTAGTTTCTTTATTGTTAGCCTTATTATATGTCAATAGTGAAAAAGCAGAAGATAAGTTCTTAAAAGCATTTACATATTCTTCTTGCATTTTTTATATTAGTACAATAGTTTTATATATGTTAGGAATTTTATCTAATAATGCTTCTCAAAGAGTAATTGCAGGAGAAGTAGTAGGAAGAAATAGTTTGGGCTTTGTCCATGTAAATGCAACATTTTTATATTTTGTACCAATTGTATTAGGATTTTTGTATATAGGCAGAAAGAAAAGTACAGGAAAGCAGTTTTTTGGACTAGTGGTAATGGATATTTTATCAATTATTTTATATTACTATACACTATGTAGAACTGGTTTTATACTAATTATCATACTTAATATTATATTTTTATTTAGAAACCAATTACAAAAAATGAAGATATGTAATTTCATTTTTCAACATTCTTATATTTTCTTATTAGCTGTTATGCTAATACTTTGTTTTATGTATGGAAATGATTACACAAACCCAATTAATAAAGCATTGAGTTTTAGACCTTCTTTTGGTATAGAGGCTCTTAGAACTTATTCAATTAGACCATTTGGGTTTGGAGTAAATGAGGATTTAATATTAGATTGTGCTTATTTAAGAATTTTATTAAGCTTTGGAGCTATTCCATATGTTTTATATTACTATTTTCATGCTAGGACTTATAAATATTTCAAAGAAGATAATTATTTGTTAATAGCAGTATTTGTTTTAAGCATTTATCAATTATTTGAGAATAATTATTTGTATTATACAAACTTTTTAATGACTTTACAATTTATTTATTTTATGAGAAAAAATAGGATAGGAAGCAAAAAATATGAAGAATGAACTAGTATCCATTATTATTCCAGCGTATAATGCTAAACAAGCCATATCAAAATGTTTGAATTCAATTATAAATCAAACTTATAACAATATAGAAATTATTGTTATAGATGATGGATCACAAGACGGAACAGCACAATGGATAGAAAGCAACTATAAAGGAGAGCAAAAGATAAAATTAATTAGACAGGAAAATCAAGGACCATCAGTAGCTAGGAATAATGGAATAAAGCAAGCAAAGGGACAGTATATTTTGTTTGTAGATAGTGATGATTTTCTAAGTCAAAACTTTATAGAGGAAATTTTAAAACATTATAAATCTAATATGCTTAATGGAGGATGTCATAATTCTATAGAAAAAAATAAAATTAAGCCTAATTATCCAATAGATGCAATAGGCAATACAATGTATGTAGATATTATAAGTGGAAGAATTGGTGGATTTATTTGTGGATATTTATTTGAAAGAGAACTGATAACTGATTTGCAATTTGATACTAGTATAAGATTTATGGAAGATGTTTTATTTTTACTAGCATATTGCCAAAAAGTAAAAGGAATTCATTTTGTACCTAATGCAATTTATTATTATGTATATAATAGCAGTGGACTTAGTAAATCAAAAGAAAACGTTTTGAAAAATATAAAATATATGGACATAGTAGTCAATCAAATAGAAATATTTTTAATTGAGAACAAAGTTGAAATAGGAAAAAATTTTATTAGAGAAAAGAAGTTAAGATTAATAGACGCAGAACTAGGAAAACTAAATAGAAAGTCAGAAGTAGAAAAAATAATAAACGATCATGAGTTTAAAAAAGTAATACAAAATATAGAACTAGATAAATCGAGTAAGCTGTTTTGGAGAATTTATAGGAAAACAGTTGTAAGTAACAAAATGTTTGCTGTAGTATATTTAAAATTAAGAAGATTGTTGAAAAAGATAAAAGGTGGTGTATAGAAATGAAATTATCAATTATAATACCTGTTTTCAATGCAGAAAGATACATTGAAAAATGCTTGAAATCTATTATGGATAATATAGAAGAAACAAAGATAGAGGTAGAATTGATAATTGTAAATGATGGTTCTACAGATAGGACAAGCGAACTTTTGCAAAAGATAGAATATAAAAATGTAAAAGTATTTCATAATGAAAATCACGGAGTATCATATAGTAGAAACTTTGGAATACAAAAAGCAACTGGTGATTACATTATGTTTGTAGACAGTGATGATATACTAAAAAGTGGATGGATAAAGATAATTTTAAATAGTCTAACTCAAAATGAAGAAGATGTTATCTATTATTCAAGTAAAATAGATGAAAATATGAGTAAAGAAAAATTACTATATCATATAGTAGGGTATTATTGTTGTTGCCTAGCAGGACCATATTCTAAAATATATAAAAGAAAGTTTATCATAGAAAATGATATTCAATTTGATGAGGGAATTATTAATGGAGAAGATATGCTTTTTAATTTAAAATGTTATTTGAAATTAAAAACATATAAAACAGTAAAACAGTCATTTTATTTATATAGAGAAGCATATGGAACAGCAACTAAAAGATTTGATGCAAAATTTGTGGAATCTGACAAAAAATATCATATTATTTTAAGTGAACTTTTTAAAAACACGGAGATAAGAGAAGAAATCAAAAAGAACATTGAAGACTATGAATATACCAATGCAGTATTAGAAATACTAAATAGAATTTCATATATTGAAACTTATGAAAAAGCAAGCAAAGAATATGATTTTATACTAAGTAAACCATATGCTGATATTATTAGTAAAGAAGATATAGATAAAAAGAGTAAATTCTATTTTAAATTATGTCAAAAAAAGAAATTCAAGTTAATTTACAAAATAACCAGAATAAAAAGAAAACTAAAGCAGAGGAAATATAAAAAAGAAACATTTATAGAAATTTAAAGGAGAGCAAATGAAAAAGACAGGTATTTTAACATTTCATAATTCATATAATTGTGGCTCTATGTTACAAACTTATGCAATGCAAAATAGTTTGAAAAAGTTAGGAATAGAAAATGAAATTATTAATTTTTCAAATGAAGGACAAAAGGAATTATATTTAGTCACTTACAAAAATAGAAACTTAAAAAACTTTATCAAAAACATCATTATTTTTCCACATAAAAAGAAAGTAGCAGTAAATAATCAAAGATATGAAGAATTTAAAACAAAGCATTTGGGGTTAAGTCAAAAAAGTTATACTAAAATGGAAGAGTTAAGTGATGAAGAATATGATAAAGTGATTGTAGGAAGTGACCAAATATGGAATACTACTATTATGGATTCTGATGATGCATATTTTCTATCTTGGGTAAAAAAGGCCAAAAAGATTGCATATGCACCTAGTTTTGGAGCTAAAAGATTAGAAAAATATGTAGGAGACATTGAAAAGTATAAAAAGTATCTTCATGAATTTGATCATTTATCCATTAGAGAGAAAAATGGTCAAACATGGTTAAAAGAATTGTTACAAGAAGAAGTACCAGTTGTTTTGGATCCTACTTTATTATTAGAAAAAGAAGATTATGAAAAAATAGAAGCAAAAGATATTGAGGAAAAAGAAAAATATATATTCTTTTATTGTCCTAGTTTTGATAGTGAAATTTGTAAATTTGTTAAGAAAATAAGTGATAAATATAAATTAAAGGTAATTGTATGGAGTGCAAAAGAATACTACTTGAAATATATTAAAAGATATGGTTTTATATTAGCAGAATATGAAAATCCATCTTCTTATTTATATTATATCAAAAATGCAGAATTGGTTTTTACAACATCATTTCATGGAACTATTTTTTCTAGTATTTATGGAAAGAAGTTTTATGTTATCAAAAATGGTGGAATGTATGGAGATGACGATAGAGTAAAAACTTTAGTAACACAACTTGGAATAGAAGATAGATTAGTTCCTTATGAATTTGATGCAAATAAAGATTATTTAGAGCCAGTAAATTACGAAAAATATAGTATAAATTTAAAGGAATGTAAAGAAAAATCTTTAGATTACTTAAGAAAAAGTTTAGGTGAAGGATAAAATGAAAAGTACGAATAAAAATTTTTTATATAATGTACTATACCAAGTGTTTGTTTTTATTATTCCACTCATTTCTACTCCTTATATTTCAAGAGTATTAGGTGTCAATAATGTTGGAATATATTCGTATACATATTCAATTGTGTACTATTTCATGTTAGCTGCTATGCTTGGTATTAATAATTATGGAGCAAGAGAAATTGCAAAAGTAAGTAGTGATAAAGGGAAAATGTCAAAGAAATTTTTTAGCATTTACTTTTTACAGCTATTTTGCAGTAGCATCATGTTAATTGCATTTATTTTGTTTTCACTAGTAATGAACTATGAAAATAAAAATATTTTATATATCCAAATTATCTTTTTGATTTCTTGTGTATTTGATATTAATTGGTTTTTCTTTGGATTAGAAAAATTTAAAATAACAATATCAAGAAACTTAGTCATTAAAATATTATCATTAATTGCAATCTTTATATTTGTAAAGACCAGTAATGATTTATGGATATATACGCTAATTATGAGTGGAAGTACATTAATAAGTCAAATCTATTTGTGGATTTTCGTTGGAAAAGAAATTCAATATGAAAAAGTAACAACAAAAGAGGTGTTTAGTTACTTACCACAATGTTTAATTTTATTTATACCAGTAATTGCTTATAGTATTTATAGGATTATGGATAAGACTATGATAGGAGCTTTAGCAAATACAGTAGAATTAGGAAATTATGAAAGTGCAGAAAAAATTATCAATATTCCTATTAGTTTTATTACAGCACTAGGTACTGTCATGATGCCACACATGGCAAAAGTAAAACAGGAAAATTTTAAAGAGAATATCAATAGTACATTTTACCTATGTTCTTTTTTCATTATTCCAATGGTGGTGGGGTTACTATTCATTAGTAAAGACTTTACTAGATTATTCTTTGGAGAAGAATATACCAAAACAGCAGCAATTATTGTATTTTTATTGCCAACATTACTATGTAGTGCTATGACCAATGTGATTAGAAGTAATTTTTTAATACCAAAGTCAGAAGATAAAATTTATGTTGCATCTACAATATGGGGAGCCGCAATTAATTTGATATTAAATGTAATTTTTATTAGCAAATATGGAGCTTATGGAGCATGTATAGGAACAGTGGCAGCAGAGTTTACAGTAATGTTTTATCAAATATGGAAGACAAGAAAAAGTATTGAATATTTTAGTATGATAAAAAGTATATTCCCTATAATAGCAAAATCAATTGTAATGGGAGGAATTATTTTTATTATATCTTTAGTAGTAGAAAATATGGTTACAAGATTAGTGCTTCAAATTATTTTAGCAGTGTTAACTTATTTTGTACTGAATGAAAATTATATTATTTATGACTTTTTAGGAAAAACTAGAAAACAAAAATAAAATATATGGAGAAGAACTATGGAAGAAGAAATTGATTTAAAAGAACTATTTGAAGTGTTTTGGAAGAAAAAAGCTATTATTATATTAGTAACCATCCTATTTGCTATAATAGGCTTAGGGTATACTAAATATTTTGTAGTTCCTAAGTATAAATCTGCTACAACTTTGTTGTTAGCTCAGAACAACTCACAAAGTTCGATGGATACGACTAATGAGATTACACAAACTGATATTACACTAAACCAAAAGCTAGTGTCAACTTATGGAGTGCTTGTGAAAAGTAAAAATGTAATAGGACAAGTATTACAAAACTTAAATATGCCAAACATGAATGAAGATGAAGTAAGAAAAAATATCAGTGTAAAAGCAGTGGAAGATACACAAGTAATAGAAATTACTTATGTGAATGAAAATCCTAAAATAGCATATCTAATTACAGCAGAGCTTGCGAAAGTATTTAGTGAAAAAGTAGTAGTAGAAATCTATAATATTAATAACGTATATATTGTAGATAAAGCAGAATTAGCCGTAGAGCCATATAATGTAAATCATATCAAAGATATTTTAATTTTTGCAATTGGTGGTTTTGGTCTTTCATGTGCAGTTATCTTCATTTTTAGTTTATTTGATACTACTGTTAAAACACAAGAGGACGTAGAAAAAAAGACAGGTTTATCAGTGCTTGCACAGATACCAGCAGTTAAGATAGGAGGGAAAGAAGATGAATAGTGAATTAATTACACATAGAGATCCGAAGTCTCCTATTTCAGAGGTTTTTAAAACTTTAAGAACAAATTTACAGTTTATGAAATACAAAGATGAGAGTATTTCTTTATTAGTAACAAGTACTATGCCAGGAGAAGGAAAGACTTGGGTAACTTCTAATTTAGGAATTGCTTTTGCACAATCAGATAAAAAAGTAGTTATTATAGATTCAGATATGAGAAAAGGAAGATTACACAATGTTTTTGAAACAAAAATATTTCCAGGGCTTTCTAATTATCTAGCAGAAGATAAAAAGTCTATTAAAGATTATTTAATTAAAACAGAAATGGAAAATTTATGGATTATTCCTGCAGGAAATGTTCCACCAAACCCATCGGAGTTATTATCTACAGAAAGAATGTTACAAGGGTTAGAAGAACTAAAAAGGTCATTTGATGTCATTCTATTTGATTCAACACCTTGTATGCTTGTAACAGATGCTGTTATCATTTCTAGAATTGTAGATGCTACCATGATTGTAAGTTCTCATAAATTGACTAAAATGGAAAACTTAAAAACAGTACAAAAAAATATTGAAAATGTAGGTGGAAAAATAGCGGGAGTCATTATCAATAGGATACCTGTATCACTTAAAAAGTATAAGAGTAAATATTACTACTATGGAGAAAGAAGCAAGACAGCTGAAACTAGTCAGGAGAATAATTCTAGTCGTATTCATCAAGAAGAAGTAACTTATGTAGAAGAAAATACTGAAACAACTCTAGAAAGTAGTTCCGAAAAAACAAGAAAGAGTAAAAAGAAACAAGAACAAGACGAGATAATGGAACAAATTGACCAATATTTAGACGATAATAAATAAGGAAGAAGGCTAAAAAATGATAGATGTACATTGCCACATATTGCCAGGTATTGATGATGGATCAAGAAGCATAGAAGAAAGTATGGAAATGATAAAAGAAGCATATGAAGCGGGATTTACCAATATCATTTCTACTTCGCACTATATAGAAGAAAGCTACAATGTTCCAAAGGCAAGAAGGCAAGAATTGATTGATATGCTAAATTCTAAAATAGAACAAGAAGGAATGAAGATCAAGATATATAATGGAGCTGAAGCATATATTACACCTAATTTGGCAGAACTAATCAAAGCAGAAGAACTACCAACTATGAATGGAACAAAGTATTTGCTCATGGAACTCCCAATGCATAACCAAATTCTTAACTTGGAAAGTATCGTGTCTAAAGTAATAAATCAAGGAATTACATTAATTATTGCACACCCTGAAAGATATGATATAGTGCAAAAGAACTACAAAGTGTTAAATGAATTAGCAGATATGGGAGTGCTATTTCAAGCAAATTATGGAAGCTGTATTGGGCAGTATGGGAAAGAAGCAGAAAAGACTTTAAAGAAATTATTAAAAGCAAATAGAATATCTTTTTTCGGAACAGACTGTCATAGAGCAGGTAGTGTATATGAGAAAATGCCAGAAATATTAAAGAAGCTAGAAAAAATGATAGGGAAAGAAAAACTAGAAGAGTTAACTACAATAAATCCACAAAAGTTATTGTAAAAGATATGATGAAAAGAAGATTAAAAAGTTGAAATATTATGTAAAATATAGTATAATAGAAGAGAATTTTGCAATTGAGCAATATTGAAAAATGAATAAGGAGAGGCACGAGATGGAGATAAAAGGATTTGCTCAGCTCTTAGAGCAAATATTAGATCCACCAGTATCTTACCAACGCGTAGCAAAAAATTATCTCAATCCCAAAAATGTTAACCCCGAAATTTGCAAAGAGTGTGGAGGTGAATGTTGCAAAAGATGTGGATGCAATTTTAGCCCAGATGACTTTCAAGAAATCTCTTTTGAGTATTTAAGGCAGCAAATGGAAAAAGGATATATCTCAATAGACTATGTGGACGGTGAGACGTTCTATAGAAGTTGGGGAGTATATATCCTTAGAGTAAGAAATCAGGAGCGACCGATTGTAGACACAGAGTATGTTCGAAGAACCCCATGTGTTCTATGGACAGTAAAAGGCTGCAAACTGGATTATGAGCATAGACCATCAAGTGGTAGACTCATGATGCCATCCAAAAAGATAGAAAAGATAACGGGTGAGCGTATATGTCCTACTAGTTACAGCACCAAACAATGCTGTGATGAATGGAGACCGTATCAAGATGTCTTACGGCAGCTAAGAGATTATTTCCAAGACAAAGATTTTCCTTGTTCTTTGTAAGAAAATGCAAAATTAGCAATTCTTATTTTAAAAAGTCAAAAGGCAATGTGATGAAACACATTGTCTTTTGACTTTTATTTATCATGATAGGGTCTTATATCATCTGTCAATTCAAGGATATAATCTACAGAAGTGTTATAAAATTTAGCAAGGTCAATTAATACTTTTGTAGGAATATCATTTTCTCCTGTTTCATATTTGGAATAACCTGTTTGTGACATATTTAAATATTGAGCAACTTTAGACTGATTCAAGTCTTTATCTTCTCGCAATTCACGTAATCTTCTAAACATGAAAACCTCCATTCTAAAACATAGTTCACTTTAAATTTAGTATTGGTAAGAATTCGCAAAATTATTTTAAAATAATCTGAATTAGGTTATTGACTTTTAATCTAAAATAGATTAAAATAATCGAAGATAATCTGAAACAGATTAAAAAGACAAACAATCTTAAGAAAATAACTAGTAAATGAAGGGGGTGAATTTTTTAAAAAAAGCGAAATGGCAACTAATTTACAGGGGAGAAAAACTAGAAAAACAAAAATGAAAAAAGGTAAAGTAGTAATATTAACAGTTTTAGTATGTATTTTAATAGGTGCTCTTGTCTATTTGATGAATGACAGTTTAAATTTTGGTGTATCTAATGAAATAGATTGCATAGCTGTTGTAAATCAAGTCGCTAATAACGAAATTATAAGACCTCAAAAGGTTAAAACGACTGATGTAAGTAGCTTACCTAGCAAAATGGGAAACTATGAAGTAGTAGGACAATTAGTAATAGATAAAATCGGAGTAAAAAGAAATATATTAGCAATATGTGATGATCCAGCTTTAGATCTATCTATAGCAAAACTTTATGGACCCGAAGTAAATGAGCCAGGAAACTTTTGCGTTTGTGGTCATAGGGAAACAATGTTTAAAACATTAGATACCCTAAAAAAAGGTGATACTTTATATATGATTAATAAAAAGACAAAAACAAAAGTAAATTATGAAGTATATAAAGTATATGAATGTAGCCCATATGACTTATCTTGTTTAGAACAAAATGAAGATGGCAAACGAGAGGTGACTATTATCACGTGCACCCCTAGTGGCGCAAAAAGAGTAGTCTGCAAAGCACGCGCGACTTAAAAAGAGAAATAGTATTATACATATTTTTCATAGAAAGAAAAAAATTAAGAAAGAAGGAATTTAAAATGAAAAAAACATTATTTAAAACAACAATTTTAGCTATTATTTTAGTAGCAGCAATATTAGGAACAACAGTTAATGCAGGAAGTGTAACAGCACCAGAAACAGTAAAAGCAGGAGAAGAAGTAACCGTTAATATTAATGTAGATACAGCTATAGAAAATGCTGATATTACTATGGAATATGATGCAAGTAAATTAGCTTACAAAGGAACAAATGCAGGAGCAAATATGCTTGTTCAAGTAAATGCTGATGAAGCAGGAAAGCTTGTTATAGCAGTTGCAGGTGGAGATAACACAACAAAAACAATTAGTGTTACTTTTACAGCAAACAAAGACTTTACAGGTGAAGCAGGAATTAAAGTTGCATCTTTTGAAGCAAATACAAATGAAACTTTAGCAAATACACAAGTAACTGTAAAAGCAGAAGAAATAAAGACACCAGATGATGACAAGAAACCAGGAGAAGATGAGAAAGATCCATCAAAAGACCCAGATAAAAAGCCAACAAAGCCAACAACTCCAACAGGAACAGATGGAAAACCAATTACGAAATTACCACAAACAGGTGCACCAGTATTTGCAGGAGCTATAGCATTAGTTGTATTGACAGCAGGAGCAATCATATTAGTTAAGAGAGCTAGATAAGCAATTGGCGGGGACACATCTTGTCTAAAAAGAGAAAACAAACCTAGCGGGGACATATCTTATCCCTAGAGAAATACTTTAGAGAAAGATATGTCATCGTTAGAGAACTTAAAATAGTAACGGAGGAATGAAAAGTGAATAAAAAAGTAAAATATATATCAACATTAGCAACAACAGGAATTATGGCATTAACAGGATTAGCAGGAACTGTATCTGCTGCAACTTCTTTGGGTTCTTATAGAGACCTAGTAAAAGGGATAGATACTGATAGGGTTGCACCATATGTATTGCAAAATAATCAAGATAGATTAACAATAGCAGATATTATGAAAGAATACAATATTGCTAAATTTAATGATAGCGCTGTAATCAGCAACAGTACAGTTGTTAAAACAGGAGATACTTTTGTAGCAGATAAAGAGAGCTATCAAGTAATTGTATATGGAGATATTGCTTCTAAAGATGGAAAAACAGTATCTGATGGAAAAGTAAACTCAGCAGATGCTAATTTAATGTTAAAACTAGCAGTAGCAAGTGATAAATCTAAGTTAGTAGATAATGTAAACTTAGAGGCAGCTGATATTGTAAATGATGGAAAAATCAATTCAGCAGATGCTAATTTAGCATTAAAATTTGCAGTAGGAAAAGGAACTATTGATGTTGTCCTAACTCCAGAAGTAAATGACTCTAATTATACATTAGTCTTAGGTAGCAAATATGCAAACAACAAAAATATATCTACTGTACCAGTAGATATTAAAATTGCAAAAGCATTAAGTCAAGACAAAGACCTAATACTAAGAGTATTAAATTCAAAAGGAGAAACTGTTGGCAGTGATGTAACTGCAACAATTAAGGCTAACATGGTTAAAATTTCTGAAACTGTTAATCTAACAGGTGAAGATGATGGAACTTATACAATTCAATTGATTGATACAGTAAAGGGAAAAGAAGTAGTTTTAAATAAAATAACTGTTGTATTAAATACAGTAGAGCCATCAGCTGCAAGAATTAGTACAGAACGTACTGCTTGGAATAGTGCAAAAATGTCATTAGCCAATAAAGGAGAAAGCGACATTGTAAAAATGTATTATACTGTATTACCAGCAACAGAAGGAGTTCCAACTTGGAATGAAGCTAAATCTGAATTTACAGGAGAAACAACCAAAACAGCAAAAGCTACAGACAGTAAAGTAATTGATGAAATTGTTTCAACTGAATTAGAATCAGGAGTGGAATACAAAGTACATTATATCCTAGAAAATAGTTATGGAAGTATTAGTAAAACAGTAAAAACAGCTAATGTTTTATCAGATGAAATTAAAGAAAGCCAAGTAGCAGTAGATGCTACTAAAATTGTACTTCCACAATTGGCAAAAAATGAGACGAAATTTACTTGGGAAGCTGCAAAAAATGCAACAGGATATACAGTAACAGTTTATAAAAATGGTAATATTATAGCAGAAGATGATACTATTACAAATGCTGAGTATGATATTGCTAGTCAATTAAAAGGTTCAGGAAAATATAAAATTGAAATTGTTGCAAAAGGTTCAAATGTAAAAGATTCTGTACCAGTTATGTCAAAAGAAATAGAAGTAAAAGAATTGAATACTGTTACTGATATTGCTTTCGAAATTGACCAAACAGGTACAAGTATCTTATCTTGGAAAGACAGTAATAGCAAAGAAAATGTTGCAGAATACGAAGTAAAAATATATGAATATGATGAAGCAAAAAAAGACTATAAAGTAGATGCAAAAGATGATGCAACAGATGGAAGTAAAATTACTACTACAAAGGTAACATTAAATCTTGATGCAAACAAAGCATATAAAGCAGTTGTAAAAGCAATTACAAAATCAGAAGGAAAAGATTTATTAAGTTCGAAAGAAGCTGAATTAGAAGGATTTTATAAAATAGCTCCAACAGCTAATGTGGCAGAAATTACAGAAAATACAATTACTTTAGACTTATCAGCTATCACCATCAAAGGAAAGAAAGTAACAAATTATGAAGCAAAAGTATATACAGTTCAAACTAAAAACCCAGAAGCAGCAAGATATACAGAGCAAAAAGGAGTTACTACAAAATACGAAGATGGAAAATTAGTAATTAGTGGTTTAAACCCTAATACACAATATGCATATAAATTATTAGCAAATGCAAATGGAACAAAAGGAGAATCTGCCTATATTGAGCAAGATAGTGGAAATAATATTATAACTTTAAAGAAAGCACCAGCTATTGAAGGAAAAATAGTAGTAAAAGATGAGAAAGAAGCAAAAGCTGGAACAGTTTACTATGACGAAACTACTAAAAAATTGAGTGTTGATGGTGCTGAGACAATTACATTAGATACAACATATTCAGAAAAATTCAGAGATAGTGTTGCAGTAATTGATAAATTAAGAGCAGGAGATAAAATTACTATAAAAGATGACAATGTTACATTAGAACTAACAAATGTATCTACAACAGCAGCAATTAATTTTGGAGATACAGTAAAAGGAAAAAGTATAGTAATTATAGGAAAAGTATTTAGGTATCAAATTTCTATAGACGAAGGAGAAGAGGCTAAAGAACTACGTTTATCAGGAAATAATGCAAATTATGAGCTAAGTAGAGCAAATGCTGATAAAATTACATTAGATGCAGGAGTTGTAGTAACAGGTGCAAATACTTATACTGTATTAGCGGGTAAAACAGCAACTGTCAATGGCGTAAAGGTAACAGCACAACAAGATACAGAAATGGCATCAAAGATTAATGATGCAGGTGAAAAAGAATTAGCTGTTACAGTTAGAAAAGAAGTTAACAATTTAACTTTTGAAAATGTTATTGCTGGTAATGTAACAGAAAAAGAAGCTAAAATTATATTTGTAGGAAAAGCGAATTTAGCAGATAAACAATTAGGAGATATTACAATTAAAACAACAGGAGGAAAAGTAACCGTAACAAAACAAAATGTTAATGTTAGTGGAGCCTTAAATGTTGAAGTAAACTCTGGAGAAGTTGATATTTCTGATCCAGCATTAACTGGAAACAAAACAATTAATGTTAGCAAAGAAGAAGGAAAAGGTAATACGATTATAACAGTAAATACAAAAATGGCAGCACCATTTGCTATTCCAGCAGGAACAGAAATTAAAGAATATAGTGATAAAGAGTTAGACACACTATTTACAACAGCAACATCAGCCGAAAAACAATTAATTAAAGCATATATAGATGCTTTCAAACTTAATGGAAAGAGTGCTACTATTAAGAATGCAGTTGCTAAGGGAGAAACTTTAATAACAATAGAATTTGCAGAACCAATAACAGAAACTACTATTAGTGGATTAATGTAATCTGATTTGAACATAAAAAAATACCTTTTAAGAGAACCTATAAAAAAGGTTCTCTTTACTTTTTAGAAAAGTCTATGATATAATGACGAAAATACGAAACAACGACATCAAAAAAGTATAATTTTTAAATGTTGTATGTGCGTTATAATAAAAAATAAGATGAAAGGAAAAAGATAAAATGGAAAAAGTAAGAGGATTTGAAGTAGCAAAAGGATTTGAGGATAAGGATATCCATATGCCAGTAAGAAAGACAAAGTATTCAGCAGGATATGATATAGAAGCGGCAGAAGATTGCGTTGTACCAGCATTTAAGCTAGGACAAGCACCAACATTAATTAAAACAGGATTAAAAGCATATATGCCAGAAAATGAATATATGATGCTTTGCAATAGAAGTTCTAATCCAAAGAAAAAGGGATTAGTATTAGCAAATAGCGTAGGAATTATAGATGCGGATTATTATGAAAATCCAGATAATGATGGTCATTTTATGTTTGGATTTTTTAATATTAAAGCAGAAGATATTGAAATCAAAAAAGGAGAATGTATAGGACAAGCAATTTTTCAAAGATTTGAAGTAGTAGATAATGATAATGCAGAAGGAGAAAGAACAGGAGGCTTTGGTTCTACTAGCAAATAACATAAAAAAAGTGGCATTAACAACTTTCTAAAAGTATGGAATACGAAAAAAATATTAATTTTTGGAAAGTGTTGAAAATAAAGGGAAAAATGGAATTAACCGGAAAAAATGAGTGTAAAAGCTTTGACTTTTTCCAATTTTTGTAGTATAATAGTTATGTGGTTTAAGAAGAGACAAACCCTTTCTTAACTAACTAATTATATTTGGCAAATGGAAAGGAGGACTTACATGTTTAATGTAGGTGATAAAATTGTATATCCAATGCATGGAGCTGGAACAATAGATGCAATAGAAGAAAAAAATATTTTAGGGGAAAACCAAGCTTATTATATTATCAAAATGCCAGGTGAGGTAAAAGTAATGGTTCCAACAGCAAGAGCAGAGCAAATTGGCGTAAGAAATATAATAGGAAAAGAAGAAGCAGAAAAAGTTATTTCAATTTTAGGAGAAGATGAAACAGAGATGTCTCAAAATTGGAATAAAAGATATAGAGATAATATGGAAAAGATGAAAAGTGGAGATGTATATGAGATTGCTGATGTTGTTAGAAATTTAGCCTTTAAGCAAAAGGAAAAAGGACTATCAACTGGTGAAAAGAAAATGCTTTCCAATGCAAAACAAATTTTAGTTAGTGAGTTAGTTTTAGCAGAACACGCTTCACAAGAAGAAGTAGAAGAACTAATTGATAATAAGATAAGTTTATCATTTGATGAATATAGAGCACCACATGAAGAGATTGATTTGAATACAAGTATGGTTAATAAGTTCATTCCATTTGACAATAATGATGGAACAACAAATTTATAAGAAAAAGCAGTGTAATCTTTAAATTACACTGTTTATTTTATTATGCCTGTCGCATTGGGGACGTTAGTTTGTACGACATCTGTCCCTCAGTGCGACATTTTATTTTTATGTCGTACAAACTAACGTCCCCAATGCGACATCTAATGTGATATTTACAAAGAAGGATTTATTATATTTATGTCGAATAATATATTAATGAGTATACTAATATAATTTTATGTTTAGATAAGTAAAATAAAGTACTTTGTGATAAAGAGATAGAGAGGGAAAGAGAGAAAGGTAGTTAGTTTAAGTTGGTAAGATATAGTGATGAGCTAATTGAAGAAATTAGAAGTAACAATGATATTGTGGACGTTATTTCACAGTATGTTACTTTAAAAAGAAGTGGGAGAAACTTTTTTGGAATATGTCCATTTCATAAAGAAAAATCTCCTTCTTTTGCTGTTTCACCAGATAAGCAAATATTCCATTGCTTTGGTTGTAATGCTGGAGGAAATGTAATTCACTTTATTAGTAAAATTGAGAGCTTAAACTTTAGAGAAACCATTGAACTATTAGCAGAAAGATCTCATATTGAACTTCCTATTTTAGAAAATAGTGAGGATGAGAAAACAGCTAGACTAAAAGCAAAAGTTTATGAAATTAACCAAATTGCAGCAGAATTTTATCATGAAAATTTGTACAAGCCATCATCAAAGCCTGCGCAAGAATATATCAAGCAAAGGAAACTAGACAATAATACGTTAAAAGCCTTTTTAATTGGATATGCAGGTAATTTCGATGAACTATATAGAATACTAAAAGAAAAGGGTTATACAGAAGAAGAAATGTTAGCATCGAGTTTAATCAAAAAAGCACCAGATGGAAAGTTTATGGATAGCTTTCGCAAAAGGCTAATGTTTCCTATTCAAGATGTTAGAGATAAAGTGATTGCCTTTGGAGGAAGGGTGCTAGATGATAGTAAACCCAAATATATCAATTCACCAGAAAATATTGTATATAGCAAAGGGAGGAACTTATTTGGATTAAATGTAGCAAAACGTCATGATACAAAGCAAATTATTATTGTAGAAGGATATATGGATGCGATTTCTCTATACCAAAGAGGAATTACTAATGTAGTAGCATCTTTAGGAACAGCCTTAACAGAAGCACAAGGTAGATTACTTAGAAGACATAGTGAAAAAGTTATATTAGGTTATGATGCAGACGGAGCAGGACAAAATGCAATTCTAAGAGGAATGGATATTTTGCAAAATATGGGATGTGACCTTCGTGTTTTACAAATAGAAGGTGCAAAAGACCCTGATGAATATGTAGTGAAATTTGGACCAGAAAGATTCCTGAAATGCGTAGATAATAGCATATCTTTGGTAGAATTTAAAGTTAAAATACTCAAAAAAGATTTAAACTTAGAAGTCACAAATGACAAAATTAAGTTTTTGAATGAAATTGCAAAAATTTTAGCAAAAGTAAGTAATCAAATGGAAAGAGAAATCTATATTGATAAACTTTCTAAAGATTATAAAATATCAAAAGAAGCCATACAAGCTGAAATTAATAAATTAATGTATGCAGGAAATAATAGCAATAAAAAGCTAGAAAAACAAGTTCGTCCCATAAATGTTCTAAAACAAGAAACATCAAAAGAAATCCCAACAATGATTATGAAAAGAGAAAATATGGTGATTTATTTATTAATTAATGAGGCAGAAAAAGCATATAGCAGATTGAAAGAAGTAATTTCACCTGAAAATTTTCAAAACGAAGTAAATCAACAGATTTTGAAAAAGTTGTATGAAGAATTAGAAAAGGGAAATAGTAATAATAGTCAAATATTAGATAAGTTTGAAGAAGAAACTATTATTAGTCATTTAACAGAAATTATGGCATATGATTTTGAAATTACAGATGTAGATAAGGCGGTAGAAGATTTAATTAATATTTATGAGAAAGAAAAGTTAGTGCAAAGAAGAAATGTGATATTAAAGCAGCTAGAAAATAGTTGTGAAGAAAATATAAGCCAGTTAGAAAAGGAACTAAATGAGGTTATTTTAAAATTGGCAAAGATGAAGTAGGAGGCTGAAAATGAAAAAAGTGGAAAGTAAAAAGCCAGCAGATCAAAATAAAAAAGTAGTGAAAAATAAAGAAACAAAGAAGGAAGAGAAAAAGCTAGTAGAAACTAAAAGTAGCAAAAAGGAAAATAAGAAAGATATCAAAGAGGCTAAGCTTGAAGTAGCAAACGAGATAAAACCAGAAGTAAAAGAGGCAAAACAACCAGAAAACAAGACAGAAAAAGTAGAAGAGAAGCCAAAAAAAGAAATAGATGAAGTAAGTAAAGCAAAAGTAGAAAACATTTTGAAAAGAGCAAAAGAAAATGGAAAAATTACTTATGGAGAACTTGCGAATGAATTAGAGGATACCAATCCAGACCAGATTGATAAAGTATTTGATGCCTTTGAGGATTTAGGTGTTAGCGTTTTGCAAGATGATGATTTAGATGTAGAGCCAGATTTAGAAGACTTACAAGATGTAGAAGATATCAAATTAGAAGACATTGACTTAACAAATATTGAAGGGGTTAGTATAGATGATCCTGTTAGAATGTATTTAAGAGAGATTGGAAAAATTCCACTTTTAACTTATGACCAAGAGCTAGAGTTAGCAACAGAAATCTTAGAAGGTAGCGAAGATGCAAAACAAAGACTAACAGAATCAAACTTAAGATTAGTAGTAAGTATTGCTAAAAAGTATGTAGGAAGAGGAATGCTTTTCTTAGATTTAATTCAAGAAGGCAATATGGGACTTATTAAAGCTGTAGAGAAATTTGATTATACGAAAGGTTTTAAATTTAGTACTTATGCAACATGGTGGATTAGACAAGCTATTACTAGGGCCATAGCTGATCAAGCAAGGACTATTCGTATTCCAGTTCACATGGTTGAAACCATTAATAAATTAATTAGAACATCAAGGCATTTATTACAACAAAAAGGACGTGAACCATCTCCAGAGGAAATCGCAGAAGAAATGGAAATACCAGTAGAAAGAGTTATGGAAATTCAAAAAATAGCTCAAGATCCAGTATCATTAGAGACACCAATTGGTGAAGAAGATGATAGTCATTTGGGAGATTTTATACAAGATGAAGATAGCCCTGCACCACAAGATTCAGCAGCTTATACATTACTTCGTGAACAACTAGAAGAGGTAATGAACACATTAACACCAAGAGAAGCAAAAGTTTTGAAATTAAGATTTGGTTTAGAGGACGGAAAAGCACGTACGTTAGAAGAAGTTGGCAGAGAATTTATGGTTACACGTGAAAGAATTAGACAAATTGAAGCCAAGGCTCTTAGAAAATTAAGACATCCAAGTAGAAGTAAAAAGCTAAGAGATTATATGAATTAAAGGCATAAAAAGGAAGAAAATAGTGGTAAAATACAGCAAATAACTCCAAAGGCTTGATTTTATAGGAAAAATGTGGTATAATAGAACATGTGATAAAAAATAACCAATGGAGAGGAAAATTTTTATGAGAATGAAAGAGAAAAATAATTTTTTAAGTTTCTTAAAAATGATATTTATAGATGTAGATAATACAGGTGAAGAAATTGATATAGAAAAAAGTGAAGATCCAAAAATGAAGGAGTTAAAAGAATCCTTAAAAAGAGTAGACGCATTAGAGAGAGATTTCTATGTTTCTAGTTCTTCGCCAAAAGGTGGAAAATCAAATGGTATTGTAGAGACTGTTACAATTGACCCTAAAGCAGTTAAAGCTATGGCAGAGTTAAGCAGTCAAAAACAAATGCAACAGAAAGAAACTGAAAAAGGTCATGGAGAAATAGGAGAATAATAAGGATAGAGGAAAAAAAGTTGAGGTTTTCTCAACTTTTTCTTTTCTTACTCTTGACAAAAGTATAAGGGCAGATTATAATATTAAGCGTACTGCTAAGGTACACATTATATGTGGCGACGTAGCTCAGTTGGCTAGAGCAACCGGTTCATACCCGGTAGGTCGTAGGTTCGAGCCCCACCGTCGCTACCAAAATATTTAATAGCTTACAGCCTAAGAAAGTTGGAAATAGGTAGTTGTAAGTTTTTTTATTTCTAAAAGAATTTTTAAAAAAGGACATTTAAAACCAATAAAAGCCATTAAAAATTATTAAAATTCATTTCATAAAGGGAAGATAAAGGGAACAGAAAATGGAAGTACATGGAAAAATAAGAAATATAATAAAATAATTTAAAGAGAAAAATAGAAACTTTTGCATTCGATTTTAAAAGGTAAAGTAAAAATAGATACTTTATCTTTTTTTTATGAATAAGAGGGGGAGGTGAAGTAATATATGTGAATGAAATTAATAAACCAGCATATTATGCAGTAATTCCAAGCGGAGTTAGATATTGCAAAGAGTTAAAATTTGCCGAACGATTATTGTATGGAGAGATAACTGCTCTAACGAATAGGAATGGTTATTGCTTTGCTACTAACAAATATTTTGCTGAACTATATAATGTAACTACAGAAACAATATCTAGGTGGATATCACATTTACAAAGACTTGGATTTATAAAAGTAGAAATTATAAAATCAGATAAAAATGAAATCATAGAAAGAAGAATATTTCAATTCATTAAGAGAAGAACATATAAAAAAGATATTAAATTGCAAAGGAGATAGTATAGGCTCATTAGTAGCAAAAAATATTATTGTTAAAGAAAAGAGTGGCATAATTAGACACAAATTAAAAGAGATAAACAATAGAAATGTAGCAGCATTTGACGTAGTAATGGATTATCTTGATAGAGAACCAGAAATTTTAAAAGGAAAGTATCCTGTTAATGTAGTTTTGAAAACAAAACATACTACTTATGATATTATAGCAGTAAAAGATGAAGAATTTGAAAAGTTGTGCAAAGAGATAGAAACTATTTCAACAGCAGATAAATTAATAATTATTATTGAAACAAAGCAATATTTAAAAAGACCAATTAATACTATAAAACCATGTTATATCTGTACATTTCCACCATTAGAAATAGTAGATAGTATTAATTAGGAAAAAGAGAAAGTTGGTGATATCTAACTTTCTTTTTTTATGATAATATAAACAAGAAAAGAGGGAAAGCAAAATGACAATGAAACAAGTAACAGAGTATTTAGACAGAAAAATAGAACTAAATGAGAACTTTATTAAAATTACATTTTATGAGCTTAGAGTAAAACTGAATTTAACACAAGAAGAAACAAATAAAATATTGGAACTAGCAAAAACTAGATTAGAAAACTTACATTATAAAGTTTATTTTACTAATGAGAAATTTGTATATCAAAATATGGTATTAACAGTAAAGCAGAACGAGCTAATGATAGCAATAAAAAAGCTGTAGGAGGCAATAAAAGTGAGTAAGAAAATTGTAAAACAGAGTGTTGAAAAACTATTGATTAGCAATAAAGGAATAGAAAAGTTAAAGGAAAATGAAATTATAAATATCAGCCAGCTATGTAAGAAAAGCAAAGAAGAACTAAAAAGAATGGGATTAGAATTAAAAGATGTTCGAGATATAGAAATGAGTTTAAAACTAGCAGGTTTAGACTTGAAGAATAGTAACCAGTAATAAGGAGGAATATGAAACTAGATATATTTGATGTTATAGAATTAAAAGATGAAACAAAGGCAATAGTGATAGGTCAAGCAATAGTAAGTATAAAGTCAAGGAATTAGACATATTAGAAAAAATGATATTGTGTTAACTTTATAGATATAGTTGACAAAAGAGGTAAAATAATATAATATAAAATTATTGAAGGAGAAAAAATGATATGAAAAGAAAAGTTATAATTTTTGTTAGTATTCTATTTATTCTTGGTATATTAATTTCAATTATTTACCAACTATGTATGATTGAAGAATATACTTTTACAATAAAGAGTATAGAAAATGATACGATTATCGCAGAAAAGTCTATTGAAGTACTAGAATATATAGAAAATGAGGTCGTTCCTCAAAAACAAATATATAGTTATCACTTTTCAGCTAATAATGTATTGATTAGAGGAGAAAATGGAAAAAGAATAACTATTTTAGGTCTTAAACCAGGAGATACAATTCATATAGTAAGAATAAAAGAGTGGGAACACAAAGATCTGCCATATGAAGTACAACCATTGACTAATATTAAGCTAATTGAGGTTGTAAAACAAAGTGAGTAAGGTCTAATATATTAAGTTAGGGTAGTTGAATTAATAGATTCATAAAAAAAGTTAATATTTAGTATTTGATATTGACATTTTTTGTAAATATATGATATATAACATATAAACTTTGTCTGGCCAGTTAAGTTTTGAAATTTATAAAAGGGAGATTTAACGGTATGAAAAAAGATTTAATAAAAAAGTTTATTATTATTTCATTAATTAGCATCATGTTCACAATGATCGTTTCTATAAATACGGTTCAAGCTACTAATTCAAATAGTGAGAATTTTATTGCGGATGAAACATCAGAAGCAGAAGAGAAAATTATGATGTATGATGCGGAAAATGATACTACAACAGAAATTGATATGGAGGCATTAAGAAAATCAATAAGTAGACAAAAGACTTCTAGCAATAGCGTAGAGCCCTATAATATGCCAAGTAAAGCAATTTTTTCAAGAGCAGTAGATACTTATGCTACGTATTCTAATTCAATGCAAAGGATTACTAATACGTCTGCTTTTCCTAATAAAGCAACTTGTAAAATAATGGAGAGTGCTGGTCAGAAGACAATTGGAACAGCAGCACTTGTTGGTCTAAAAGTTGCATTAACAGCGGCGCACTGTGTATTTGATACCAAAACAAAAGAAACTATAAAAAATTGGACTATCCTTCCAGGATATAATCAAGGAGACTGGTATGGAACTGAGACTGGATGGAGTAAAGTAATATATTCAAGTAAATGGATGTCAAGTGGCTCAAATGGAGATGCTAGATATGACTGGGCAATTTGTATACTAGGGCATGACCTTGGGAACGAAGTAGGTTGCTGGTATGGAGTTACATCATATGGATCAAATACAACAGATTTTAAAAAGCTAGATGTACGAGTTCTAGGATATCCAGCAGAAGACAATAGTATGACAACTGGAGAGTATCAATATCAAACTGGTGGAGCAGTAAAATCTGTTAATGATACTAACTTTACATATGATGGATGGACTGTTCGCGGATTTAGTGGAGGACCAATACGTCGTACTAATGATAACTATATTGTAGGAGTTCATTATGGAGTCACTGCTACTAATGTCCCAAATGGTGTACGAATAACACAAGAAATGATAGATATAATTAGAGAGAATAGATAAGAAATTTCAATTTATTATAAAATATGTAGTTATATATTCTTTTTTATATATTAAAAGTATTGACATATGTATAAATTTGTGTTAACTTATGAGTTAACGATGCTGATTTCAGTATTGTTAAATATAGGGGATTAAATAACTACTAGGAGGTAACCAGATGTTAAAGCGGTGTGCAAGTTTTTTGTTTGCGGTATTACTTCTCGCCAGTTTCAGCACTTCAGCATTTGCGGCGGCGCCAAGTAAGCCTTGGGAAGATGGTGACGCTGCCACCCAAAGCATAGACAGAGGGGGTATGCCGTTGGAGGACAACACGTCGGTTTCTGGAGTTGTTATGATTAATGACTCCATAGACCTGTACCCGGTACTTCACAGTTATTTGGGATTTTCAAAAGAGATAATTGTGAATACCAATTCTAAAAGCACGTCGGGATTAGTATTTTTGTACCTTTACAATCCCAAGGGTGAAATCGTCAGCCATGATTGGATAGGCGATGTTGCTGGTGCGACGAAATGGAAGGTAACTCTTCCGTCTTCTGGCACATGGAGATTACACGTTGTGGTTCATGCAAACAATCAACCAGTGACTGTAAGTGCTATGTGGGCTAACTAACAGGTAAGAAAATGAATAAAATCCCCTATAGGGAGAGTATCCAGACTGGGTATTCTCTTTATAAAATTAGAGTAAAAATGAAAATAGAAAGTTATACTGAATAATATTAACCCAAATTGATAAATTTAATTCTGTTCTTTAGTTACAGAGTTATATACAAAAAATAACTCTCTATAATCTGAACTTATATATAATGCTTTTTCATAATTTGGAACTTGGGGTTGTTTTTCGAGTACATCTTTGAGAGTAAAGTGAGTATTTGCTCTAAAATCTTTCATTGAAATATTTGTCACTTTTTCTAGGTCAGTTTCTGTCATAATTAGGGAATCATATTTGCCACCGATGAAATTGATATAAGCACTCTACAGTTTCATAATATAGGTAGTTAAATAAAAATACTGTAAAATATTTATAATAAAGTGTATCTGTAATTATACTATTTTCTTTTTTTACAATTAACTGTTGCTGAGATTTGACTTCAATAGTTAATATATCAAAATGCGTTATCTTTTCTCCTGCTTTATAGATTCTTAAAGTTGCTGTATTTTTTGAATTAATAGTTATATCAAATATAAATCCCCATACTCTTGTTATCATATTTAGTTCTTGTTCTTTAAACTTTTCCAATATTGTTTTTTCTTTCATCTATAATATCTCCTTTCAAATAATCCCACCCACCCAGTTAATATTAAAAAGTAATACAATTATAAGCTACCATAACTAGAATGGAAGGAAATGAAATATCAGATGTGTTTAATGTATATAGAAAATAGAAAGAAATAAAAGAAAAAATAGGCTTAAAAATAGAGCCTATTGATTTTCAAAATTAATGTTTAGTATCTTTTTCTACTTGTATATTCTCAATATTAAAAATTGGATCATCAAAAAATTCTTTCAGAGTGATATTTAAACCTTCACAAACAGTATAAAGGGTATCAATCTTAGGATATAAAGTTCTACTGCGAAAAAAGTCAGTTAATAAAGATGGATTTTGACCTGCTTTACAAGATACTTCATATTTAGAACTGATATTTTTTTCTTTCATTATGTTTTCAAACCTTATTTTTATTGCTTCATTTAATAACATTTAATTTGCCTCCAATCACAGATAAATCAATAAAAGTATAGCAAATCTTTGTCATTGATATTATGTGTATTCACACAATAAAAACTAAAAAATTTAACTTATAGATTGCAAAAAAAAGTAACAAAGTAGTAAAATGTATGTGAAAACACACAACAAAAATAAGAGCCTATTTATTTGACTAATTTTAATGTAGTTTATAGTAGAAAATGGTATAAACTGTAAATTAAGGAGGGGAGTAGATGCGAATATGGGAAAAAATTAAAGTTGATAGTGTTGTTATTTACAGAAAGGAAAAGTATGTAGTTTTAAAAATATATGAGTTCGATGAAGAAAGATATGGAGAGATAAAAAGATTAAGTGATGGGCTTATATGTAAAGTACCTTTGCACAGTTGCATACTTGATTGACAAAAATATAGACTAGAAAAAATTTAATAAATTAATTATTTTTTTCTAGTCTGCTCATCAAAAATATGACAAATTGAATTGTCTATAAATTTTTGATTATTTTTTGATAACCTGGAATATTTTAAAAAAGTTTCATGCTTTTGAATGGGAATTATATTGTTTTCTGTTTCTGTAGGGAAAGTATCTGCAAACAATGAATTTGGAGTTATTTGTAAATAATTACATATTTTCAAAAGAACTACAACACTACCAGAAGTGGTTGAACGCTCGATCGCACTAATATGTTTTGCAGTTATTCCACACGCTTCAGCTAGTTCATCTTGTGTAATATTACGCAGTTGTCTTGCTTCTTGTATGCGTTTTCCTAAATTAATAAGAGCAGTATCTGTATCAAACATCTTTATCACCATAACCACTATATCAAAAATATTGAAAATATAAACAATATTATATTTAACATTATGTGCAAAAGTCGAATATAATATGCTTAAATTTTATTGAAAGATAGGAAATGGAAAATAAAGTAAAAGTTGCACTAGAAAACGTAAAAACAAAGGAAGAAGTCAATTCTTAGAATGAGGAATTATGGAAGAAATTAAAGAATTTATTATGGAATTAAAAAAGAAAGGTGTAAAATCAGGTGAAGAAAGGGGATTAGATGAAAAAGGAAAAGTTGTAATCCCAATTGAACTTAGAAAGGATATTATAGGAATAGCAGGAATAAAATCATACAAGATTGAAGATTTAGTCATAGTTGAAATACTAGATAAAATATTAGCCAAAAATGAAATAATTGATGAATTAGGGAGAGTATCAATAAAAAGTGACTATAGGAAAGAATTAGCTTGGAGGGAAAAAGATGTTATAGAAATATGGCGTTATGATAATTACATTATATTGAAGAAAAAAGAAGACAAATGCGTATTTTGCAAAAGAGAAATGAAATTGAAAGAAGACAAAGGAAAAAGAATATGCGATAAATGCAAGAAAGAGTTGGTGGATAAGATAAACAATGGACAAGATAATAATAGTAGATGAAATAACTGGAACAGAAGAACTAGAACAATATTATGTTAAGTATGTAAGAAAAGAAGAATTAGATGAGGTATTAAAACAAGAAGAATTTGATATAATTTATGTTAGAATAGATTTTCTTACAGAAAAAATAGAAAAGAGGATATTGACTGATTATCTTACATTACCTAATATATTACAAAGACTAAAGATAGATAAACACTATAATTCTTATGGACTAAATTAGATAGATTGTTGAAAAAAGTAGGATTTAGACATATAAGAGTTCATGATTTAAGACATACATTTGCAACTCGTTGTTTACAAGCAGGTATGTCAATTCGTGTGTTACAAATTATTTTAGGTCATGCAAATTTAGCAATGACAGAAAAATACACACATTTAGTAGATGATTTAGATATTGACGAAATGGCAAAATTACAAGGCCTATATGGACAGAAATTACAACCATTTTATAATGATAAGGAAATTTGTGAAATGTGTGGAGCAGCAGCTTAAAATAGAATAAAGGGAAAAGAAAAAATAAAGGGAAGATAAAGGGAATTAAGAAAATTTCTTAAAAATTTCTTGACAAAAATGTAGGTGGAAAATGCTAATATTTATTAGTGATATCAATAATATCGAGATAAATAAGGCGACGTAGCTCAGTTGGCTAGAGCAACCGGTTCATACCCGGTAGGTCGTAGGTTCGAGCCCCACCGTCGCTACCAAAATATTCAATAGCTTACAGCCTAGGAAAGTTGGAAATAGGTAGTTGTAAGTTATTTTTATTAACCTGAAACTAATTTTATTAGAGTTAAGTGCAAAAATAGCTTGTATAGAAAATACAGGCTATTTTTACGTTATGAATTTTTATTCTACTCTTCTTTCAGATCTAGAATTACCACACATTTTCTCATATTCTTTACATTTAATTTTGTACTCTATTTGCTGTGTCAAATAGCGATAATACATAAAGCCTTGTTCATATTGCATCATAGGATTGAACATGTTCGGATCTCCCATAATAGGATCACAACCAATATCATAATTCATAAAGGGAGGGAAATTATAATTCATATCATTTTTATCCATAAAATCTATCCTTTCTATTAATAAAAATAGTATTCTATAAATTGAAAAATATTCCATTTTGTCAGTTTAGGGACGTAGGTTAAACTGACATTAAGCTGACAAGTTAAACTGCAAAAAAGGAATTAATTGTAAAGCAAGACCAGTATAAAGAGCAGCTAAGCCCCCTTGCAATAGTTTTCCATAAGCATATTTTTTGATAGATAAGCCATTTTTACTAACGATGCTAAATACTTGAAGTAATACGGAAAAACCTCCAAATCCTAGTAAGAAAGCACATAAAATAATATTGATAGAAATATTTTTTTCATGAATGTTAGCTATTAAACTAACTCCATTTGTTAATTCTACAATTCCAGAGAGTAAGGGTTTGCCAAATTCACTAGGAATATTTAAGATGGAAAATGCAGGAGCACAAATATTAGAGAAGTTATCTAATAAATGGCTCTGGTTCAAAATAGAAATCACAACAGAGAATAAAACCACAAATCCTCCTATTAGTAAAATGGTAGAAGTGGCGTTTTTGAGACTAGTTCCTAAAATTTCTCCTAAAGAAGAAAAAGTAGGGGGAGTTATTTTGGGTTTTGTAGAACGATTATGAATAGAATGTCTCTTATTGTGACTTATACTAACTTTGGTATGCTGAGGAAGAAAATCATTCTTTCTTTTATGAATAGTGCAAACATTTAAAATAATACCGACACTAATACAAGCTAAAATATGTGTAATTAATAGTAAAACACCAATAGTAGTATTGCCAAATAAAGTAATGCCAACTGTACCAATAATGAACAAAGGGCCAGAATTATTAGTGAAAGCAAGCATTCTTTCTGCTTCTTCTTGTGTAACAATTCCTTGCTCCATAAAATTACTAACAATTTTAGCACCTACTGGATAACCAGAAATCAATCCCATAATAAAAGCAAAGGCACCCTCACCAGGAACGCCAAATAAAGGTCTCATAATAGGCGTAAGCCACTTGCCCAAACAAGAAACAACATTGGTATAGCTTAACATTTCAGTTGCAACGAAAAATGGAAATAAAGATGGAACAACAGCAGTGGCCCACAAGATAAGCCCATTTTTAGCAGCTAATAAATTAGAACTAGAAAATAGAACCAAACAAAGGGTAAAAAGACAAAACAAAATAGTTACTCCATTTCGCTTTAAAGAATATACCCATATTTTAATTTTACTTTTATTTTGTATCGGTTCAAATTCAGTATGATTAGACATAGGTAAATCTCTTATCATAGTTGACTCCTTAATTTAGAAAATATAAGTTGTGCCTCCAAACTGACATCACCTGAAAAGTGTATAAAACTTGAAAAAAGTAACACAATATAACTTAAGAATAACTATATGCAAAAAAGGAGAAAATTATGTCCAAATTAGAACTAGAAGAGAGAATTGATGTTCAAAAGGTTTATGGAGAAGTAAACAACAGTAGTGTAAAGGAATTTCTAGAGAAAAACCAATTGTCAGTAGATGGATTAGAAAAGGAAGAGGTAATAAAAAGACAAGAAAAGTATGGTAAAAACCAAATGAAGCAAGCTAAGCCTAAAAAATGGTATCATTATTTATGGCAGAGCTTTTCAAGTCCTTTCAACTTAATTTTATTAGGAATTGCTTTTGTACTATTATATATTGATGTGATTTTGCCAGAAACGCCTAGTTACGCTAATTTGGTAGTAGTATTAGCTCTTGTTTTGATTAGTACATTTTTAGAGTTTTTTGAGGTATTTAAGTCTAATAAAGCGGCAGAGAAGTTAAAGAAATTAGTAGCTGTAAAAACAACAGTATTAAGAAATGGAAAAGAAGAAAAGGTATACTTAGATGAAATTACAATAGGAGATGTAGTGCTGTTATCAGCAGGGGAGCTTATTCCAGCAGATTTAAGAATTGTAGAGCAAAAAGATTTATATGTGGTGCAGTCTTCTTTAACAGGAGAATCTGATAGTGTAAGAAAAGTAGCAAATACAGAAAATAAAATAATAGAAGATATTACAGATTTAGATACAATTTGCTTTATGGGTACTAATGTGATGAGTGGTACAGGAAAAGGAATTGTTTTTAGGATTGCAGATGATACGTATTTTGGAAAAATAGCACAGAGTATAGAGCAAGGAAAGCCAAAAACGAGTTTTCAAAAAGGGATGGAAAGTGTTAGTAAGCTACTAATTCGTTTTATGCTTGTTTTAATTCCAATTACATTCTTAGTCAATAGTTTTAAACATGATACACTAACTGCTTTTACTTTCGCAGTAGCAATTGCCATAGGAATTACGCCACTATTGCTACCAGTGATTCTATCTTCTAGTTTGGCAAAAGGGGCGGTGAATATGTCTCATAAAAAAACAATTGTCAAGAAGCTAGATAGTATCCAATCTTTTGGAGCAATGAATATTCTATGTACAGATAAAACAGGGACTCTAACACAAGATGATATTGTATTAGAAAAGTATTTAGATCTTGAGGGAGAAGAAGATAACAAAGTTTTAGAAACGACTTTTTTAAATTCGTATTTTCAAACTGGCTTAAGAGGAAATATTGATGAAGCAGTTATTAAAAGAGTAACAGAAAGTGGACTTCAAAAGATTGCAGAAGAATATGTTAAAATGGATGAAGTACCTTTTGATTTTTCTAGAAGGAGACTTTCTGTTATTTTAGCCCCAAAGGGGAATAAGGAAAACCAAATGATAATGATTACCAAGGGGGCCGTAGAGGAAATCTTAGGTATTTGTACGCAAGTATTAGAGCAAGATGAAATAAAGCCTATGGTAGGAGAAGTAAAAGCTAAAATAAAACAAATGACTAGAGAACTAAATGAGGGAGGACTAAGAGTAATTGCAGTTTGTACAAAAAGAATAAATGAGAATAAGAGTTTTTCTAGAAAAGATGAAGAGAAAATGACTCTTATTGGTTTTGTAGGCTTTCTAGATCCGCCTAAAAAAAGTGCAAAAGATGAAATTGCAAGATTGAATCGTGATGGAATTCGAGTTATGGTATTAACAGGGGATAATGAATATGTAACAAAAGCAATTTGTAAAAAAGTAGATATTAATACAGATAAAATTGTATTAGGGAGCAAGATTGATAAATTATCTGATACAGCATTAGCAAGACTTTTGAAAAAGACAAATGTACTTGCAAAACTTTCACCAATTCAAAAGGCAAGAATTGTACGAGTTTTAAAAGAACAAGGAAATATTGTAGGATATATGGGGGATGGAATTAATGATGCACCATCTATTAATAATGCAGAAGTAGGAATTTCTGTAGACACAGCAGTAGATATTACTAAAGAAACGGCAGATATTATTTTATTAAAGAAAAATCTAAATGTATTAACAGATGGAGTGATAGAGGGCAGAAAGACTTTTGGAAATTTATTAAAATATATTAAAATGGCGGTAAGCTTTAATTTCGGAGAGGTATTGTCCATTTTAATTGCGAGCATTTTCTTACCATTTTTTCCAATTACGCCTATTCAGTTATTAGTACAAAGTTTATTATATGATATTGGTCAATTGTCGCTTCCCTATGACCATGTAGACCATGAATATTTGCAAAAACCTAAAAGGTGGAGCATGAATAGTATAAAACACTTTATGTTATGGATGGGACCAACTAGTTCTATATTTGACTTATTTATTTTTGCTGCTTTATGGTTTGGATTTGAGATTAGAGAAGCAGCAGTTTTTCAATCTATTTGGTTTTCTTACGGAGTAGTTTCCAATTTGGTAGGCTTGCATATTATTAGAACAGCTAAGATACCATTTATTCAAAGTAATGCATCTTATGCAGTATACGCAACATCAGCCTTACTAAGTTTAATTGCAATTGCTGTACCTTTTACTCCATTAGGAGCATTACTAGGTTTAACAGCTATTCCTATGAAATATATTTTAATGATTATTATAGGGGTTCCTATTTTATATTGTTTTATTGCAAGCATTGTAAAGAAAGAATATATCAAAAAATATGGAGAATGGCTATAAGGGGTAGAAAGCATGAAAGATGTGTGATATAATAAAGACAGACTTGGCAAGCCAAGGAATTTACAAAGGGGGTTCTTATGATGCGAAGTAGACTAGGAGAACGGTGCCAGGATGTAGGTAGGTACATTGCTGAAAATCAATGTACGATAAGACAAGTAGCAGAAGCGAAGGGAATCAGTAAGTCTACGGTTCATAAAGATGTGACTGAACGGCTGGAATTCTGGAACTACCACTTGTATATACAAGTTCGGAAAGTGATTGATAAAAATAAAGCTGAGAGGCATCTTCGGGGAGGAGAAGATACAAGGAGGAAGCATCTGAAATAAGAAAACACTTAAAGCACGTCTTGCACAAATGTGAGACGTGCTTTAAAATTTTTATACGCATTAAAACAAAATGATTGATAATTTAACTAAAAACTGATATACTTTTACTAGTATCAATTAACAAAAAGGAAATTCAAATGATACAAGAGTTAATAAAATCAAAGAAATTTCAAGAAGTAACAGAAACAATTATAAAGAAGAATGGCCCGATAGCTTTATCGGGCTTAGTTGACGTAGAAAAAGTACATACAATTGTTGCATTATATCAAGAATTACAAAAGCCAATTTGTTTGGTCACATATAATGAAATACAAGCCAAAAAAATATGTGAAGACATTCATAAGTTTGGACAGCAAGCTTGGTATTTTCCAAAAAGAGAAATTGCAGCTTATGATTATGTAGCACAAAGTAAAGACCTACCATATGAAAGAATTACAGTAATCAACAAGATGATGCTAGCTCAAAAGGAAAAAAGGCCAATGATAGTTGTGACTACTATTGAAGCCATTATGCAAAATGTAATTTCGAAACAAGAACTTTATCAAGATATGGTAGAGTTTACAGTAGGCAAGCTATATTCTTTAGAAAAGTTAAAAACAACCTTAGTAGAGCTAGGTTACGAACGTAATGAATTAGTAGAAAACAAAGGGCAATTTTCGATTCGTGGTGGGATTTTAGATGTTGGCCTATCAGAAAATATAGGAGTAAGAATTGAGTTTTGGGGAGATGAGGTAGATTCTATTAGATATTTTAAACTATCTTCTCAAAGGTCAACAGAAATGCTAAAAAATATTACTATTTTTCCAGCACATGAGTTATTAGTAAAAGATGTTAAACAAGCAATAAATAAAATAAAAGCAAAATATCCAGAAGAAAAAGAAGACATAGAGTTTATAGAACAAGGTAGTTATGCTAGCAAGATAGACAAATATTTTAATCAATTTTATGAAAAACAAGAAAATTTTTTAGGGTATTTATCAGAAGAATATTTACTCATATTAGACGAAAATTCTAAGATTAATCAAAGACAAGAAAATATTATATTAGAGAATAACCATTTGATAGATTCTTTAATTGAAAAAGAGAGATTTGTACCAGAGGCTATTCAAAATATGAGTAATTTTGAATATAACTTGAAACAAAAACAAATACTATACTTAGAGCAAAATGATATTTTAAAGAATATAACGAAGTTTTACTTTGATACAAGAGAAATTCACTTTCATAATTTAGAACTAGAAATGCTACTTTCAGACTTAAAAGTTTATCAAAAGGAAAACAAAAAAGTTATTTTATTAACAGGAAATGAATTGAATAGCAAGAAAGTATGTGACATTTTAAAAGAACATGAAATGAATTATCGCAATGTATCTAGTTTACAAGAAAATCAAGTATCAGAAGGCAAACAGGGAATAGCTATAAAAGAAGAGCTAAAGCAAGGTGAAATTGTTGTTACTTTAGGTGGACTATCAAGTGGTTTTGAAAATGTGGATATTGGTTTAGTTGTAATTAGTATGGAGGGCAGTTTTGAAGTACAGCCCAAAAGAAAGAAAATGACGAATCATTTTAAGCAAGCCGAGAAAATAGTATTTGCAGATTTAAAACAAGGTGATTTGGTAGTTCATCAAACACATGGTATTGGGCAATTTGTAGGTGTTAATACAATTACAGCAGATAACATTACAAAAGATTATATCAAAATTCAATATAGAAATGATGATATGCTCTATGTTCCAACTAGTAATTTAGATACCGTTAGGAAATATATTGGCGGTGGAGAGTCAGCTAGTCCTAAATTAAATAAATTAGGTGGAAAAGAGTGGAGCGCAACTACAAGTAAAGTTAAAAAGCACTTAGAAGAAATTGCAAAAGATTTAGTAGAATTGTATGCAAAAAGGCAAAAAGTAAAAGGATACAGCTATGCACCAGATACACCTTGGCAAAGACAATTTGAAGATAGTTTTCCATACCGTGAAACAGATGACCAATTAAGATGTATTGAAGAAGTAAAAAAGGACATGGAAAAAGATATACCTATGGATAGGCTTCTTTGCGGAGATGTAGGATATGGAAAAACGGAAGTGGCTATTCGTGCAGCTTTTAAAGCTGTCATGGATCAAAAACAAGTAGCGTATTTAGTTCCAACCACTATCTTGGCAAATCAACAATATGAAGAATTTAAAACAAGAATGGGCGAATTTGCTATGAAGGTGGAACTACTGAACCGTTTTAGAAGTAAAAAGGAGCAAAACGAAATTGTCAAAAAGCTAAAATTAGGCGAAATTGATGTTATTGTTGGAACACATAGACTCTTGAGCCAAGATGTTATTTTTAAAGATTTAGGACTATTAATTATAGATGAGGAGCACCGCTTTGGAGTAAAAGATAAAGAGAGAATTAAACAGCTAAAAAATAATGTAGATGTATTAACTATGACTGCAACGCCAATTCCTAGAACTCTTCATATGTCCATTGTGGGAGTAAGAGATATGTCAGTTATCTATGAACCACCGCATAATAGAAAACCTGTACAGACTTATGTGTTAGAATATGACAAGGAAGTTGTCCAAGAAGCAATTACAAAAGAGTTAGAAAGAGACGGACAAATTTTTTATTTATATAATCAAGTGGAAGGCATTGAGAAAAAAGCATCGGAGATTTCAAATTTAATTCCAGAGACAAAAGTAGGTTTTGCTCATGGGCAAATGTCTGGTAGAGAGTTAGAAGAAATTATGGAAAGCTTTATCAAAAAAGAAATAAACGTATTAGTATGTACCACTATTTTAGAATCTGGAATTGATATTCCTAATGCTAATACAATTATTGTAGAAAATGCAGATAGACTAGGTTTAGCACAGTTATACCAAATCAGAGGAAGAGTAGGAAGAGGAGAAAAACAAGCCTATTCTTACATTATGTATAGAAGAGATAAGCTATTATCAGAAGTAGCAGACAAAAGATTAAAGGCAATTAAGGAATTTACAGAGTTTGGATCAGGATTTAAAATTGCTATGCGAGATTTAGAAATTCGTGGAGCAGGAAGTATGCTAGGAGAAATGCAACATGGTCATATGGAGCAAGTTGGATATGATACATATTGCAAACTATTAGATGAAGTTATTAAAAACATGCAAGGAATAGAGATAAGAGAAGAACAAGATGTACAAATTGACTTATCTGTTTCTAGCTATATTCCAGATAGTTTTATAGATAATAGCAGTCAAAAGATTGAAATTTATCAAAATATTGCTTTATGTAGAACAGAAGAAGATATTCAAAATGTAGTAGATGAAGTAATTGACCGTTATGGAAAATTACCAGTAGAACTTGAAAATTTATTAGAAATTGCAAGAATAAAAGAATTAGCAAGAAAAGTAGGTACAACTAAGATTTCACAAAGACCAGAAAGTATTGTTTTCTATTTTACAAGGGAATCTATGTCACCAGAAAAAATGGAAAAATTGTATGAACAATATGGTATTGCAATCCGTTTTTCAAAAGGAATTGAGCCATATGTTACTTTTAAGGTTGGGAAACGTACAGAAAAGGAGATTATTGGCAAAGTAAAAGAGTTCTTAATATTATGTGCATAAATGAATTCGAGAAAAGGAGTGACAAAATGCAAATTATTTCGAGTAAAGACAATGAGCAAATAAAATATATTAAAAAGCTAAAAGACAAAAAATTCCGAGACGAAACAAAGGAGTATTTAGTAGAAGGAATTAAATTAGTCAAAGAGGCAATTGAAGAAAATGTAACCATAAAAATGATAGTCGTTTGTGAAGATTGCGATAGTGATGGAAGTATAGAACAAAGTCTTTTATATGGAATTGCAAAATATAACTGCATATATGTTACTAAAAAGCTATTTCAAAGTATTACAGATGTTGTGAATCCACAAGGAATATTAGCAGTAGTAGAAAAAGGAGATAATAGTGAAAACATTGACTATAGTGAAGACATTATTTTAGCTTTAGATGGAATTCAAGACCCAGGAAATTTAGGTACTATTTTAAGAACTGCAGATAGTGCTAATTTAAAGCAGATTATATTAACTACAGATTGTGCAGATCCATACAATCCAAAAGTGGTACGCTCTACTATGGGAGCTATTTTTAGAATGAATATTATCACAACAGACAAGTTACAAAAAACTCTGCAAACTGTTAAAAAGCATAAATTTGAAGTAATGGCAACATCATTAGAGGCTAACCAAAGTATTTACAATATAGAATATCATAAAAAGGTGATTATAATTGGAAATGAGTCAAAAGGAGTTTCAAAAGAAATTCAAGATATGGCAGATATAAAGGTGAAAATTCCAATGCTTCGGAAAAACAGAAAGTTTAAATGCATCTGTTGCAGCTAGTATTATGATTTATGAATATGTAAGAGGAAAGTGCAATTAGAGCTTACAATTTCGCTAAGCTGAATTGTAAAAATTACATGTATTTACTCTTGCTCGTATTGCTAATCTAATAAACCACCCCATCAGTTAAACACTGAAGGGGTGGTTGGTTCTATACTAGAGCCAAGGTATACAAATTCACGAACGGGTAACGTTTACCGCGAACTCAGTTTGATGGTTTGGACATCACCGCTTTCGTAATCAACAGTGAAGCCAAATGCTTCACCAAGGAAGCGGATGGGGACCATGGTGCTGCCGTTGATAATCTGAGGAGAAACATCGGTCTCATAATAGGTGCCATTAACCCAGTAACTAGTACTGTTAATCCAAAGAAGCATAGTGTCGTTATTTTTTGTGATAATGACACGGTTGTACTCGGCGTCCCAATCTACTTTGCATCCAATTGCTTCTGCAATGGCGCGTATAGGAACCAATGTCCGTCCGTCAACAATAACCGGTTGCTGATTGGGGAACTGAACTGCTTTTCCATCTACCAAAACCTGGATGGGCGAATTTCCATCATTGTTGATGTAAATGCCGTTTTCAGTATAAGTGATGGTGTAGCCGAACTTCTCGGTGGAAGTGCCGACATTGATGCCATCAGAATTGGTGATAGTAGTAGTGGTTCCCTTGGAATAGGTAATGGTCAGATGGTCCTTGCCAAAATCTTCGCTGAAGTAGAAGGTTGTATTGCCGATGGTAATAGGAACAAGGTTGCCAGTAGATGTGGGGACACCATTGATGTAGATATTGGTAGTCTCGTTGGTGTCAGGAATCTGGTTGAAACCAGGAATTTGACCAATACCAGGTTTGTGTGTGACCCCAGGAAGCTGGTTGTTCCCAGGATTTTGCGAATCCTTGCCAGTGTAGATATAAAGGTTGTAGTTTCGGAACTCATAAGAGTAGCCAAAATCCTTGATATACTTCTCGACAAGGATGCCTTCGTCGGGATCGTAGGCAATGACTACACCGTTTAACTCTTTCGGGAAGATCCCAAGCAGATCCACCGAAGAAGAAACGCGGATGTCGCCATTGTGGTCCAGGTAGGCGTTAACATCATCGATGATGTTATCGTCCACATAGATGTGCACAGTGTCGCGGTAGTAGGCACCTGCGGTAATCGGCAAAGCCGAAACCATAAACAGAAGTGCCAAGAGGGATGCCAAAAGATGCCGTTTTTTCATGATGAAGAACCTCCAAAAATAAAATGTTGTGTGAGTTTGTATATGTAAAAACACATAAAAAGCAATTGCTTTTTACATGGAATCTCAAAAAATGTCAATTGACATTATATCTATATTATACCACAAATCGCGATAGGTGGCAAATTATACTAAAAAAGCTAAAGCAAATTCTTTGTATGTAAACCAAAAAAGAATAACAAACTAGAGAAAAATATTGACAATTTAAGATATATATTGTTAAAATATATGTATATTTAAAACTATCGTAATAAAATTTATAGGAATTATGAATAGGACTGTAAAAATGGTAGAGAATAATATACAGAAGAATAAGATAAGGAGTGTACGAAGGAATGAAAAAAGAATTATCTAATCATACTAATCGAAATAAGTTAAAAGGTATTTTGGCTGTAAGAAACGAAATAGCAACAAGAGGAATAACATTAGTAGCTTTAGTTGTAACCATTGTGGTTCTTTTGATATTAGCAGGAATCACAATCATGTATGTCATGGGAGATAACAGTATTTTTAAGAAAGCCCAAGAAGCAAAAGACAAG
>JAAWKD010000017.1 GCA_022797215.1 Clostridia bacterium | reverse complement strand
ATTTCCAACGTTAGACCAATTACCTTTCTTATTATAAATAAAAATAAGTGTAAAGTTAATCATTTATATGATTATCAATTACACTTTTATAGTACCAAATATCTAATTTTCATTTTAATTAGAAGGAGAAATACATGATAGATTTTGAACTATATAGAATATTTAAAATTGTAGCAGATGAAGAAAACTTAACAAAAGCAAGTGAAGTTTTACATATTTCGCAACCTGTAATAACAAAACATATCAAAAATCTAGAAAATGAATTAAATGTACAATTGTTTAAAAGAAGTAAATATGGAATGATATTAAATGAGAATGGCAAAAAGCTATATTTACAAATAGATGGTTCTATTGATATCCTTTCAAAATCAGAAGATATATTTAATATTCATAAACAAATAAATTTAGGTGTACATGTAAATATGCCTAGCAAAATTTATAATAGTGCAATTTCTAAATTCTATGAAAGCCATCAGAATAATATTATTAACATACATCAATTAACAGCGGAAAATATGTTTTCAATGTTAGAAAAACAAAAAATAGATCTTGCATTCTCTAAAAAATATAGTGGTGAATTATATAATCAAAAAGAAATTAAATTTATAAAAATTGGAGAGTTACATGATGTATTTATTGTAAATGCTAATTCAAAATACCTAAATAAAAAACTTTCTAAAAAAGATTTAAGAAATACAACAATTTATACATTAAAAAAGTTTTCTAGTGCGTATGAAAATTTGATAAAAGAGCTTGAATATAACAAAAATGATACAATCAATGTTGATAATGTAAATTATACTGCAATGCTTGAATTATTAAAGGTTAAAGATATAATAACTGTTATAACAAAAGAATATGTAGAAGAGAAACTAGCAAATAATGAATTATGCGTTTTAGATGTTGGTTTTTCACTTTCAAATGCAGAATTTGGTTTGTATTATAATGTTAATAATAATTTTAAAGAATTAAAGGATTTTATTGAAATCTTAAAAAGTAATTGCAAAATATAACTTGAAGTTATACTTCGCAAACAAATATGTATTTTACATAATACCAATCCCCTTTTATAATTAAATTGATGGAAGTCAAATTTATTATAAAAGGGAATTTTAGTATGGTAACAAATTTTTCATTAAATGATAATACTCAAAAAGAAATATTAAAGCACTTAGAAATGACATCAAAATTATTAAGTAAAGTAGGAACACAATTATCTAGAACTCAAAAAGAAAGTATGATATATACAATGCCTGATTTAGGAATAGCACAAAATGGCACAAGAATGTTAGGAGGATTTTATACAGGTGCTTGCTATTCATGGGATTCTGATATCCCATTTATCCCTGTAGATGCAACAGTAAATGTTTGTGGCACTACAGTGTATAGATTAAAACACGAAATAACCGTTCAAGAATTTAAAAACAGATTAGATAAGGTTATGGCACATAGAGAAACATATTTAAAATATGTAACTACACATCTTCCATCACAAATATTAGATTCAATTGATTTAAAAAGAGTAGATAAATTTTATTGGAATTATAATGTAGGAAATCATTTTATAATTTTTGCAGAGCAAAATGGAGAAAATTCTAAACTTCCCAAAGGTCAATATATGATAGTTCATGCTTCTGCAATAGAATTTAAAAAAGATAATTTAAAATATGGCTTATATCCTGTAGAAGGCAACTGGTATTATGATGATATTCAAACAATATATGATGATAAAGAAAATAGATATTTAAGATATATCTATGGAAAAAAAGCTGATCAATTTTCAGAATTAGCTAATATATTACAAAGAATAAATAAAGATAGAAACAGATATTTTTGTAATGCTGTTTTAGGTGAATTGGCGGGTGAAGAAGTTATTAATTTAAGTCATTACGGAATGCCTACTAAAAATGCTATATGTATAGGTTGTCAATGGGAACAAGAAAACTTTACTTTATTAACTGCACCTGGAAACGACATTTATTTAGTCCATCCTGATTTATCTTTTAAAAACACAATAAAATTAAAAGAAAAACAAATTACTCTAACACCACATGGCTGTGGTGTAATGCTTAAAAATAGTAGTCATACAATCGAATATTTAGATGATGGAATACTAATTGGAAATAAGCATTTTAAAAAAGGAGAAAGTATTAATATTGGAAATGATGTATTTATAAGAACAAATGGTATGCATTCAGAACAGGTAAAACAACATATCGAAAAAGTCTTAGATAGATGTCCTGGAACAATTTATGGGCAAATGCATCAATTATTCGCAAGGACAAAATATGGAGATTTTGATTATAGTAGAAAAGATATAAAAAGATAAAAAACGAAGTATATTACGAGGAGAAAATATAAATATTATTAACAAGCCATGAGCAACAACATCTACCAAGTAACTACCTGCAACAGTGTATAGCTAACCTTTCCCAAAAGGCCTCCCATTTCACTGTAAAGGGGGATCTTTTTTACTCTTATTATAAAAATATGAATTGTTATGAGAGCTAAAAAGGAGCTGTACGTGTAATGAAACTGCTTATGCAAAACTATTAGCCACTATATGCAATAACTAATGAAATAGAAAAAAGAAAGAGTTTCTTTTGAGACTCTTTCTTTTTGATATGAATTCATATAATTTATATAAATTTCAGATTATTTTTTGTTTACTAAATCTTTTAATGCTTTTCCAGCTTTGAATACAGGTGCTTTAGATGCAGGAATTTTGATTTCTTCTTTAGTTTGTGGGTTTCTTCCTTTTCTAGCAGCTCTTTTTCTTACTTCAAAAGATCCAAATCCAACTAATTGAACTTTGTCTCCTTTTACTAACGTGTCTGTTACAACGCTTGTGAATGCGTTTAATGCTGCTTCAGCATCTTTCTTTGTTGCTCCTGTTTTAGCTGCCATAGCTGCGATTAATTCTGATTTGTTCATTTCACATACCTCCTATAAGATTTTGAATATGTAGAACTTCTTCTACTAATATCATTATTCGTCATTCTTTCCTAAAATCCTTCTTTTTTCTTTTTATTTTTTTGGCTCAAACCTAGTTTATTGTAAGTTTTTCCCGCTTCTCCTTCTTCAAATTCCCTATTTAGGCGCCATTCAGCGTTTTCCATACAGCCTAGGCTTTTTGAAAAAATCATAAAACTTTTTTCCATATGGTATCATATGATATTCTTCTTCTGAGAAAACTTTTAGTATAACTAGCATAATTAAGTAAATAATAACAGCTATTCCTAACCCTAATATTGTACTTAACTTACTACTTGCTATTCTTGATAATAAGAATAAATATGATTGATATGAAATAACTCCCATTATAATGACTGCTATAAATGGTTTTATTACAAATTTTTTATAATCTAATTTTAACCTAATTTCTCTTTTTAAAACATAAAATTGGATTATTACTGATACCATATGGCAGACTGCTGTGGCAAATGCAGCGCCAGCTGTACCTCCTAAAATAAATTCCTGTGGATTAATTGGTATTAATAGCAGATTAAGAATTAATTTTACAATAACACCCACTCCTAAACTAATTGCAGGTAGCATCATTTTTCCTAATCCATGTAAAGTTCCACATATAGTTTGCTCTAAAACAATGAAAATTATACTTAAACAGCTAATTTGATAAATAAAACTTCCAGAAGTTGCATTCGGAAATAATAATTTCAAAATTGGTTCTGCAAATAGAATCATTCCTACCATAAAAGGCAATCCGATTAAAATTGTAATTAGAATAGAAAATGATACTCTTTTTCGAATAGTTGCTATATCCCCTACAGCCTTTGCTGACGAAATGGAAGGAACTAAGGCTGTAGCAAATGCCATATTAAAAGACATAGGAAGTGTTACTAATGTATCTACTTTTCCACTTAAAATTCCGTATTCTATTTTGGCCATCTCTTCACTTAAAAATGTCTTTAGTCCTCTTACTACTGTCATAGAATCTATATTTTTATTAATTGTACCCATAATTCCTGTTATAGACATCGGAATGGAAACTGATAAGATTTCCTTTAATGTTCTACGTATTCTAGTTGGCTGGTGATTAACTGTATTTTTAATTTCCCATGCGATTTCTTTTTTAAAGCTTTTGTAATAACGATACAAATAGCTAAAGCAAAGTATTGTAGCTAAAGTAGTTGCCAAATTAGCACCAGCTGCCATAATAGTAGTATCTACTCCTGATGCAATGCTGACAATCTCTACTAGTATAATAGAAAGAATTGTTTTAAATAATTGCTCTAATGTCTGAGAATTAGCTGTTACTTTTAGATTCTCTCTCCCATTAAAATACCCTTTTATTACACAAGAAATGGATACAAAGAAAATAGAAGGTGATAGAGCTACCAAAGTTAGTTCTGCTTCTGGTATTTGCAAAAAGCTTTGACTAATGGTTTTAGCTCCTAAAAATAAAATTACGCTACACGCAAAACCTAATAGTCCAAAAGTAATCAGTGCTATTTTAAAAATTTTATAAGCTCCTTTATGATCTCCTATTGCAACTTTTTCAGAAATTAATTTTGAAACTGCATTAGGCACCCCTATTGAAGAAACTGTTAAAAATAATGCATAAATTTGAAATCCGCTACTATAAATAGCATTTCCCTTATCTCCAAATCCTTCTCTATTCGTTAAGTAAAGTTTATAAACTACTCCTAAAATCTTTACTAGAATTTGAGATACCATTAGGACAAAAACGCCCTTCATAAAACTTTCTTTTTCTATTCGTTTTTTTCTCATTTTCTCCTCGCTCATTTTTTGTTTTATTTTATTCAATGTTTTATCTATTTATGTCCTTTTAACTAACGTCACTAATCGAACAAACAAATTTCTCAAAAGCTCTTGTTTTTTTCCTAATTTTATAGGATAATATATATGTATAATTAGAATAAAATGAAAGTGGTGAACTTTTTGAAATTAATAGATAACTTTTTAAAATATTTAAAAACTGATAGAAATACTTTTATAACTTACATCTTAACTTTAATTTCAGCTTATATTGTAATAGATAGAATAGTGGAACTACTCTTTATTATTTTCACAGGTGTGGCCTATTCTTATTGGGGACCTCTTCAATATTTCTTAGCACTAGCCTGTTTAGCATTTGCTTTTTTCTTCTCTGGTCCTTCAAAATATGCTAAAGCAGATGTTAATAAATTAAGAATTTTCCACTCATTTATTGTCTGCTTTTATATTGTAGGTTTATCAGCTGTAGTACAATGGGTTAATCAAGCAGTTTGGCTTGGACTATTATCTGTTCCAAATTATACCGAATTTGCTCAAGACTTTTACTACTTGTTTAAACCTGCCTTTACAGCTATTGGATTATATTTTCCTTTAGTTACTTTTTACAAATTATTAAAATGGCTCTTATTTAAGATTAATGATACCAAAGATATTCGTGATTCTATTTTTGATTATCCAGGAATTGGTTTAACTTCTGACAAAGAAGCACATGGCGTCTACACCTGTGAAGTTAAAGTGTGTGTGGACTCAGAAAGTGGTGTAGATGTTTGTATTCCAGAAAGTAAGCGTTTTGAATCTTTCTTGATTGTTGGTGTCTCTGGTTCTGGTAAAACTACTATGGTTTATGAACCAATGCTTGCTAGAGACATTGAAAGAAAATCTTTCTTTAAAGAAGTTTCTAAAGAAATGGGATTTACCGCTTTGAAAACAGGCCTTGCTACATTAAATTGTCCTTATGATAATGAATATATTAATGAGCATTTCAGTTTGAATATGTTAATTCCAAATTCAGAAAAATTAGATACTTACAAAGCATATATGAAAAAAATGATTATCAGCAGTTCAGGGGATAAAATTGTTTATCGTAACATGGGAATTACCTATATTTCAGATGAACATGAATCTGTAGAAAAGATAAAAAAAGTAGCTGATAATTACCAAATTCCAGTTCATCTAATTGATCCTAATCGTTTAGACTCTCCTGGATTAAACCCATTCATTTATGAAGACCCTATTAAAACTGGAGTAGCAATTTCGTCTGTTCTTAAAGGATTATATATGCATAGTAGACCTGATACAGAACTTGCTTTTAGAGAAAATGAATCTATTCAAATTACAGAAAACTTATCTATCCTCTTAAAAGAAATGTATCCTTTACTACATGATGGTATGCTTCCTACTTTGGAAGACTTACTTAATATGCTAACAGATTTCACTATTGTAGAAGATATGGTAGAACAAATGAAACAAATCCCTGAAAAGGCTGAGAAATATCGTATTTTGATTAAGTACTTTGAAAATAACTTTTACAAAACTGGTAAAAACTTATTTAATACAAAAAGGTCTGTTACCACAGCATCCTCCGTATTAGATAATTTACTAAGGTATCCAGGCGTTAAAGCCATTTTATGTAACAGATCTAACAACTTAAGTTATGATAAAATTTTAGAAAATGGAGAAATTACTTTACTATGTACTCGTAGAGGAGATTTAGGAGAAACTGCTCATAAAGCCTTTGGACTATTCTTTATTTTATTAATGCAACAATCTATTTTATCTAGACCAGGTAATGACAGTAATCGAATTCCTCACTTCTTGTATATTGACGACTTTCCAGCGTACATTTGCAAAGCTACTGAGCCTATCTATACTTTATATCGTAAATTTAAAGTAGCTACTGTACTAGACTCTCAAAACTTATCACAATTAAGAGGTGACGTATATACAGATGCTAGAGGAAATTATTATAAGGACTTAATTCTCTCTAATACAGTTAATAAATTTATCTTTGGTAATGCTACTCCTGATGATGTTAAATGGTGGGAAGTTGCAATGCAAGATAAAAGAGAATGGACCTTTAATAATTCTTATAATACAGATAAAACAGAATATGATCCTAAGAAAGTAAACATTGAATACAAATGGAAAGCTAATTATGCAGCAGGCAAAATTATGGCTTTAAAAGGAAAGCAGGTCATTTATAAGATTAAGAAAACTAATGGTCAAAGTTGGGTAAATAAAGGAAAAGTGGATTTTATGGAGGCAAAATATAAAGAACCTCAAAAAATTAAAAAATATGACTTCTCTAAGTTTACAAATGGTATTTCCAATATAGAATCAGCTGCAAGAAGAGCCTTAAAACAAAATAGAGGTAACTACTCTGCAGCAACTACAAGTAATGATAATTATGATGTTAGTCGTGAAGCAGATCCTATCCAAACAGATACATCTGATTCAAAGTTTTTCTTTGATAATGATGATGCTATAATAGTTAACTTTAAGAAAAATAATCAAGACTAAAATTATCTCCCAGTTTGATACTGGGAGATTTTCTTTATTATATTCCTAATAATTTAACTTCGATATTTTCCATCTTATACTTTTTAGTTTCTTCATCTAATTTGAATTCTACTAATGTCTTTGCTAAAGTCTCTTCATTTTGTCTCAAATCGGTAGTAAAGTATAATTTAATTTTTGAAATTTCTACTTGATTGATTACCACATTTTTAAAAGTCTCTGCCATATGCTTTTCATCTTCACAAATTAGAATTAGTTGTGGTAATTGCATATAGCCAGAATCACCAGTTTGATAATTCTCATAGAAATCTTTATATAACTTCATTTTGTCTACTAATTTCTTTTCCCAGTCATCTTCTCTACGAATTACTTCAAAAACAAATTGAATAGATTTATTGTTCTTCGTTAATTTAATACTTCCACCACTTGCCTTAAAGGTTTTCCCTGACATTTTTGCAGTAAATGCAGGCTTCGGTGTGTATGAATCAAAAGCTTTTACCTTTCTTAAATATGCTATCATTGTTTGATTTCCTGCTAGTCTTTTTTTAATCATAGCTACTGGCTTTGTGTTGTCTGTTGGTTGCCAATTACATTCTATTCCTCTTGAGTTTAATAAGTATTTTCCCATCTTTTCCAAACAGTAAATACGATAAATTCCTTTTCCATCTTCTGAGTCAAAATAATATCTTGTTAAAATCTTAGTTTTTACTAATTGCTCTAATTTTGCATTTAATTTATCTTGCGAGCCAACATCGACGCCTTTCCACTCTAACATCTGAATTAATTGTCTTGAAGTAATAAACTCAAATTCATTTACTAACTCCATAATAGAAAAGTGTAAATCATTAATATGTCCAATATTAATTCTATGAACAATTTGATTCATGGATACATAACCATCTTTTCCATCAAATACTTTTAACTCACCCTGACGAATTGCAAATGGTGATACAGTTGCTTTTATTTCATTATCTTCTACCATATTTTCCTCCTTTAATCTTCTAATAAGTAGACCAAATTTTGATTACACTAAAAGTTTTTTATCTTCTAGCCATATCCTATTATTCATACATTGTATGAATAACCAATATTAGTATAACACACTATCCTCTATTTGTCCAATTTATCTACTTCTTGCTTAGTCAAATATCTCCAATTTCCTAGTTTCAATTCTTTTACATTCAAGTCTCCTATTTTACTTCTATGTAAAGCTAATACCTTTCTTCCAACGGATTCACACATACGTCTTACTTGTCTATTTTTCCCCTCATGAATGGTAATTTCAAGTCTAGAAATATTTTTTTCCACATCGATTTTCATAATTCTAACTTGAGCTGGTTTTGTAACATATTCTCCAATATCTACGCCCTGTTTTAATTGCTCTATCTCGGTTTCTGTAATACTTCCCTTTACTGTTACCTGATAAGTTTTGGTTATTTCATGCTTAGGATGTGTTATCTTATATACAAAATCTCCATCATTGCTTAAAATTAGAGCTCCAGATGTATACATATCTAATCTCCCCACTGGTACAACAGAAACTTTAATTGGCTTGCCATGTTCTTTCAGTAATTCCATCACTGTTGGTCTATTAAATTGATCTTTGACAGTTGTGACATAACCAATTGGTTTATTTAACAAAATATATACTTTCTCCGTCTGATTAAGAATTTGCTTTTCTTCATAGTATATTTCGTCTTTTTCAGGATCTACTTTTGTACCTAGTTCTGTTACAACATGCCCATTGACTTTGACTTTCCCCTGTAAAATCTTTTCTTCTGCTTTTCGTCTAGAACAAATCCCCTGATTGGCCAGAAATTTTTGTAATCGTTCTTCCATTTCTATTTTCCCTCTTTTTATTAAATTTATATAATACTAATACAATTAACTTCTTAAATTTAACAATATATTAGTAAAATACTCTGGCAAAGGTGCTTCTAAGCACATTTCTTTTTCTGTAATAGGATGCCTAAACTCTAACCTATGTGCATGTAACATCTGCCCTTCTACTCCAAATTCATTTTTTCCATTTGAATATACCATATCTCCTACAACTGGATGTCCAATTTCTGCCATGTGCACCCTTATTTGATGTGTTCTTCCAGTTTCAATATTGACCTCTAAGTAAGTATATTTTTGAAATCTTTCTACTACCTTAAAATGTGTAATTGCTTCTTTCCCTTTTGGCGTTATAGCCATTTTCTTCCTATCTTTTGTACTTCTTCCTATTGGCATTTTAATAGTAGCTTCATTTTCTGGCACATCTCCCTTTACCAATGCTAAATAAGTCTTTTTGACCTGCCTACTTTGAATTTGCTCGCTAATTGCTAAATGCGCTTTATCATTTTTGGCAATAATTAATAATCCAGAGGTATCCTTGTCCAAACGATGTACTATACCAGGTCTTAATTCTCCGCCAATACCAGATAAGTTTTCCTTGCAATGTGACATAATTGCATTTACTAAAGTTCCATCTGGATTTCCTGCTGCTGGATGTACCACCATTCCCTTTGCTTTATTAACTACTATAATATCCTTATCTTCATAAATGATGTCTAACGGAATATCTTGTGGTTTCAATTCTGTTTCTTTCACTTCTGGAATATGAATATCAATTTCATCCCCCTGTTGTACAATATAGGAGGCTTTTACCTTGTCTCTATTTACTAAAATATTTCCCTCATCTAATAATCTCTGAACTGCTACACGAGATAATTCTTCTTTTTCTGCTATATATTTGTCTATTCTTACTCCACCTTGTTCTACATTCAATTCCAAAATCTCCTTTTATTAATGTTTGAACATTACTCTATTCATAGTCTAAACGTTCATATACTACAAAATAGTCATCTGAGTATAACTCTAAATAATTGCTATCTCGTGATAAGAACATATTTAACTTTGTATTTTTTCCGATAATGACATGTGTAATCTCATATTTCTCCATTTTGTCTTCATAATAAGTACTAATACTAGAAACGTTAATATAGTCTGAAAAGATGTCTCTACCTTCCCACTTTCCTTCTTCATTTTTTGTACCATTAAATTCTGGGGCATATAAATCTGCTCTGGAGTCAATAAATACAGGTATTCCTCGATAAAGTAAATAACTTCCATAATTGTATTCATTAAATAAATGTATATTTTCAACATCTAGGTTCTCTAAAATAAAATTAGAGGCTGCTACTGGATATGACCTTTCATTAACAAACTGGTCTTTTTCTTTCCCACGATATATCAAAATACTAAGTAGCACAACGACCAAGATGGTAAATATTCTTCCTAAAATAGTAGTAACAAATTCCATTACTGCTTTAGTTCCATTTTTGTCATATTTGTTAATAAATTCTGCTACTAATTTTGCAAAAATGAAACCTGCTATAATAGCAAATAAAGCTGTCTGTCTTCTAGACATAAAACTTAAAATAGTAAGTCCACCTATCATAAAGAAATCACTTAAACTAGCTTTTGTATCTGTAAAAATTAATAAAAGTATATATACAATAAATGTAATTAGCATTGCTCTATTATTGATTAGCACTAATGGTTGATGTTCACTAATATTTTGTGTGGTATTTCCTTGCATAGTTTTTACTAGGTAGGTATATGGTACTTCTCCTAAAGGTGTTAAAAGTCCTGTAAAAATACAAATAATCATAATGACAATTACCCACTTAACCATAGGCTTTTTTCGAAAAATAACTTTATAAGGATGTTCTCTTCTTTTCTTCTCTTTATCACTTGCATTGTCTCTTGCTACTTGTAGCTCGGCAATTTTGACTTCTTGCTTTTCAATTTCTTCTGTTTTCCCCTTTTTCATTAATCTATTTAATTTATCTTTGTTTCTCTTGATTTCAAACCAATAATACAATCTAGCATCACCAATAACTGCTAGTAAATATTCTGCAATATATGGTAAGTATAATACAAAGTAGAATGGCCATACTGCACAGTGTAAATTGGCAAGTAAAATTGGAATTACAATTAGATAAATAGCATATCTCTTCTTTTTAGTTTCAATAAATTGTTCTATTGAGTATATTGTAAAGGCAAATAAAATATAAGTTATGAGTTGTGCTCTTGCTGTAATGAAATCTTGTAATAAGTACATAATAATCATTGTAATTACTAAACTAACTACTGGGTTTTTGCACAGTTTATTTAGAATATAATAGCTTAGTACACCTAATATCATAGCCAGTAAAACTGTTGCTATATAAATTGCAGCAAAACCTCCAATACCAATATTTTCTCCTAACTGGTATACAAAATAAGTACCCACGTCATATCCCCAATGTGGGTAAGTATATGGTAAATCTTCATGCCAAGAAAATGGATCTTGCATATCAATTTGACCTGTTTCTACAATATGCTTTCCTATTGTTATACTATAATAAGTATCATTTTGAAAGGTAACTGGTGTTAGTGCAAAGCAAAAAATCAAGATGCAAAATACTGCTAACACATGAAATTTTATTTTTGTTTTTTCTGTCATTTTTCTACTCTCCTAATTATATTAAATATCAAATTCTGCATAAATTGGATTATGATCTGATGTTCCATTGGCTTCAATGGTCTCATAGCTGTTTAATCTAATCCCTTTTGAATAAAAAATTGTATCAATACATCCTTGTCCTAATTTAGAAAACCATGTATCTTTTTGATTTGGTGTTTGCTCTAGAGTTTGTTTTAATATTTCATACTCTTCATATTTCTCTTCTGGTTCAAAGGTATATTTCCCCTTTCCTAACCTCGTTACCCCTACATTAAAGTCTCCCCCCATGATAACAAGTTCTGTTTTATCTATTTTACGAAGAATCTTCTGCATTTCTTTAGCTGCTAATACTCTCTCTTCTACATAAGTAGATAAATGTACTGAAAATAGATTAATTTTAGTTGTTCCAAAAGAAATTTGATTGCACAGTATTCCTCTTTGTTCATGATTAATATCAGTAAGTGGCATTAAATAATTGGTTGAAAATGCAATAGGAAATCTACTAATAATCCCATCTCCATAATACCCTTCTTCAATCGTAATATTACTTTCCATAGAACAATATGGTAATCCTAACTTTTTACTAAATTCACGAATCTGGTTGGTCTCCCCTGCTCTTTTGGTATACATATCTATCTCTTGCAGAAATACAATGTCAGGTCGATATGCTTTTATTAATTCTGCTTGTCTTGCAATCTCTACATTTCCATCCATTCCTTTTCCATGTGCAATATTAAAAGTAATTATTTTTAATATCAATTTGCCACCTTCTTTCTATTGGTTATTATATCAAATCCTTGTCATTGAAACAAGAGAATACCAAAAAAAATGCCAAGCCACAAGATGTGGCCTGGCGAGTGGCTGTGAAATTAGAACCAGTGGAAAGCCTTATCATCCTTCCCGTTGTATCCAAAACAATTCTTCTTCATTTTCAGCGGGCAAGATGCACACTTCCTACCTGCAATGCTTCGACAAAGCTTTGCAGTTCTTCGCGGACACCCTCTCCTTTTCCAGCGCTGCCTTTTGGTCAACTTCCGGTGAGGATGTTTAACCCTTTTCATAACCTTTCTCCTTTCGGGCATATATACCCCAATTAATATGTTATGCACTTAGCATTAACTATACTATAATATCACAAAACCAATAGTTTTTCAATACATTACATTATTTCTCTTGTCCGTATAAATGCCAAAAAGCAACACATAAAAATATGTGCTGCTCTTTCTATTATCCATTAATTTGTTTTGCTACTTCTTCTGCAAAATTTTCTTCTCTTTTTTGTAATCCTTCGCCTTTTTCAAATCTTGCAAATCTAACGATTTTAGCTCCTTTAGATTCTACTAGTTTTCCAACTGTTTGGTCTGGATCTTTTACGAAATCTTGCTCTACTAAGCAGATTTCACCATAAAATTTATTAATTCTACCTTGTACAATTTTTTCTGCAACTGCTTCTGGTTTTCCTTCATTTACTGCTTGTGCTTTTAAAATTTCCATTTCATGTGCTACTCTATCAGCTGGAACAGATTCTCTATTTAAGTATTCTGGTTTAGCTGCTGCAATTTGCATACAAACGTCTTTTGCTAAATCTGTGTTTCCATTTTCCATTTCTACTAAAACACCAATTTTTCCATCTCCATGGATATAGCTTTCTACTAAGCCATTGCTCTCAAATCTTTCAAATCTACGAATTGACATATTTTCACCAATTGTAGCAATTTTGTTTGTTAATACATCTTGAACAGTTTTATCTGTTTCAACCATAGATGTTTGTGCTAATAATTCTTCTACTGTAGCTGGTCTTTTTTCTGCAACTTGTTTTGCAATATCTGCTACAAAGTTTCTAAACTCTTCATTCTTAGCAACAAAGTCTGTTTCTGCATTAACTTCTACTACTACTCCTACTTTTTGGTCAGCTGTTACATAAGTTGTAACTAAACCTTCAGCAGCAATTCTGTCTGATTTCTTAGCTGCTTTTGCAATTCCTCTTTCACGTAAAAGTTCAATTGCTTTTTCTTCATCTCCGTTAGTTTCTGTTAACACTTTTTTGCAGTCCATCATTCCTGCACCTGTTTTTTCTCTTAGTTGTTTTACTAATTCAGCAGTAATCATTTTAAAATCCTCCTTTTTTCTTAGTTCTAGAAAAGTGCTTAAAAAGCACTTGGCGTAGAAATAAGTTATATAAATTTTAGATTTTCTACGATTTTAATCGCCTAAAAAATCTTAATTTTGTATTTTATTTATAAAAGGATGCACCTTTTCTCCTTGTATATCAGGATAAGACACATCCTTGTATATGCTTAATTATTCAGCTGTTTCCTCTGTAGCTTCTGCCACTACTTCTTCCATATCTGTTGGCTCTTCTGCTATTTCTTCACCTTCCATAGCTTCCTCAGCCATTTCCATAGATTCTCCTTGTCTTCCTTCAATAACAGCGTTTGCCATACTATCTGCAATTAATTTAACTGCACGAATAGCATCGTCATTTCCTGGAATAGCATAATCTACATCTTCTGGATTACAGTTAGTATCTACTAAACCAATAACTGGAATTCCTAATTTTCTAGCTTCTAAAATTCCAATTCTTTCTTTCTTAGGATCTACAATAAACATAACTCCTGGAATTTCAGTCATCTCTTTAATTCCACCAAGGTTTTTCTCTAATTTTTCCATTTCTTTCTTTAAAAGAATAACCTCTTTTTTAGGTAATACATCGAAAGTTCCATCTTCTTGCATTGTTTCAAGTTCGATTAATCTTCCAATTCTTCTTCTAATTGTTGCAAAGTTTGTTAATGTACCACCTAACCATCTTTGATTTACATAGTACATACCGCATTTTTCAGCAGCTTCCTTCATACAATCTTGTGCTTGTTTTTTTGTTCCTACAAATAAAACTGTTTTTCCTGCTTCTGCTTGTTCTTTTAAGAAAGCATATGCTTCGTCTAATTTTTTAGATGTCTTTTGTAAGTCGATGATGTGGATACCATTTCTAGCTTGAAAAATATATTCAGCCATTTTAGGATCCCATCTTCTAGTTTGATGTCCAAAATGAACACCAGCTTCTAGTAATTGTTTCATTGCAACTACTGCCATAATTCTTTTCCTCCTTTTAGTTTGTTCCTCCACTATTGCTCAAGCACCTCAGAAAACTTATTTTTCATAAGCACTTTTCTTCGGCTTACAATGTGTGTGTATTTTTCAACAGTAGGTATTATATCACAAAAAGTAGCTTAAAGGCAACACTTTTTGCAAATTTTCACCTCTTTTGTGTGGATTTTTCATTAATCATTGATATTACACAATTTTTAGTATACAATAAGAAAAGAAAATATGGCAAAGGAGATTATGAATGAGCAAATACAAAAATACGCTATACCAAGGAGAAACATTACGAGACTTTAGAGAATTAGTTGCACGTTATGAAAGTCGTTTTCGTGATAAGCCTGCTTTTATTTATAAAAAAGACCCAAAATCTACTAAACATATTTCTATTCTATATAGCCAATTTGTACAGGATATCAAAAGTTTGGCTACTTCATTATTGAATATGGGACTAGAAAATAAAAAAGTAGCTTTAATTGCTCCTAATCGCTATGAATGGTGTGTTAGTTATTTAGCAGTGACAACTGCTAATATTTCTATTATTCCTTTAGATAAATCCTTGCCTAATAATGAGATTAAAAATTTAATTCTAAGAAGCAAAGCTGACTGTGTTATTTTTGATAGTAAATATCTTTCTATCTTTGAGGAGGTTTATGCTGAAAATAATTCTTCTTTAACACAATATATTTGTATAGACGAGATTTCAAACACTAATATCTCTTCTAACATTTTTTCTATCTATTCTTCTCTTGTAGAAAAGGGACGAAAACTTTATCTATCTGGAAATATGTGCTATGAAAATATCTCCTTAGACCCTGATAAAACTTCTATTTTGCTTTTTACCTCTGGTACTACTGCTATTTCAAAATGTGTAGGTTTATCTCAATCTAATATTTGTAGTGATATCTATGCTTTGTCACAAATGACTGATATTCGAAAAGAAGATGTTTTTCTTTCTTTTTTACCTTTACATCATACGTTTGAATCCACTTGTACCTTTTTATATGGTACCTCTTGTGGGATTACAGTTGCCTTTTGTGATGGCTTAAAATATGTGCAAAAGAATTTAATAGAATTTCAAATTACTGGATTTGTGTGTGTACCTTTAATGCTTGAAGTTATGTACAAAAAGATTGAAAAGGGAGTAGCAGAAAAAGGTAAAACTAATTTAGTAAAAACAATGAGAAAAGTTTGCAATTTCTTGTTAAAGTTTGGTATTGATATTAGAAGTAAAGTGTTTAAAGAGATTTTAAATCAATTTGGTGGTAAACTCCATACTTTAATTGCAGGGGGCGCACCTATGAATAAAGAAACTGTACAAGGCTTTGTAGACTTAGGTATTAACTTATTGCAAGGCTATGGCTTGACTGAAACATCCCCCGTTGTTGCTGGTGAAAATGATAAATACAAACGTGCTGGTAGTGTAGGTTTTCCTCTTCCTGGTATCACTGTACAAATTGATAATCCAGATCAAGATGGTATTGGCGAAATTATGGTAAAAGGCCCTACTGTTATGAAAGGATATATTGATAATGAAGAGGCAACCAAGGAAGTTCTAAAAGATGGTTGGTTTTATACTGGTGATTTAGGTAAATTTGATAAAGACGGATTTCTTTTTATTACTGGTAGAAAAAAAGATGTCATTGTTTTGAAAAATGGGAAGAATATTTTTCCTGAAGAATTAGAAATTTTGATTAATAGTTTACCATATGTATCTGAAAGTATAATTTATGGTAAGCCTGCTAAAGATAATGATTTAATGATATGTTCTAAGATCGTATATAATCTAGAAATAATGAAAGAATTGTACCCTAATGATACCAATTACAAAGATATTATTTGGAAAGATGTAAAAGAAAAAATTAATCATTCGATGCCTGCTTATAAGGCAATTCGTGAAATTATTGTAACTGAGGAACCTTTGATTAAAACAACTACTCAAAAAATTAAAAGACATGAAGAGTTAAAAAGAATTCTGGGAAATTAATTATTGAGATATTCCAACCTTTAGGGGTTGGTTTTCTTTTTTTTCTTCTTTATCATCCTCCTCATTTCATCGAATACTTCTTCATGAGTATATCTAATATCTGTTGTTTTTGCTTCTTCCTCCGCTTCATCAAGTGCATTTTCTACATATTGATTATACTCCGCTTCTGTCATTAGTTTTTCATACTTTTGAAGGCTCATAATTACCATTGTTCCATATCCATTTTTAGTTAAATATATTTCTTCATTGTCTTTTAGAACAGTCTTTTCTATCTCTGGATATTTATTTCTCAAATCTGATACAGGTCTAATATTTATCATACTTTTCTTCCTTCCGTTATAATTTTGTATTTATTTTATCATAATATCAATAAAATTATTCCATTCTCAAAAAAATACGAAGTCCAACTTCGTATTTTTTAAGGTGTGTCACCAACCTGACATTAATCATTACTACACATATGCTTTCTTGTCATTTCTAATAAATCTAATGGTGTAAAACCTATAACTTGTGTTTTGGAACGATCTTTTTTTAGTGCTTCTTCTAAAGTCTCTAGGATTTTTTGCTTTGTTTCTTGTTTTTCCATATCAATATAGTCAATGATAATAATTCCACCCATATCACGTAAACGTAACTGTTTTGCTATTTCTATACTTGCTTCTTTATTAACTGTATATACAGTTTGTTCTAAATCTTTATTACCTATATACTTTCCCGAATTAACGTCAATGGCTGTTAATGCTTCTGTTTTATCAATTGTAATAAAACCTCCACATTTTAGCCAAATTTTACGATTATTCGTTTTTTCTATTTGTTCTTGAATGTCATACATCTTTAGAACATTTTCATTTTGTTTCAATTCTAATTTAACTTTACTTTTAAGCCCTGTATCTTCTAAAAACATTGTTACTTCTTTAGCTACTTCTGCATGATTAGTTACAATTCTCATTAAATCTTGTTCTACTAAATCTGTCAGAATTTTTCCAATAATTCCTTCACTTTGGTAAACTAAAGTTGGCTCGAATTTCTGATTCTTTTCTAGTTCTTGAGCTTTCTTTTGGATTTCTTCGTATTCCTGAATTACTTTTTGTATATCTTGTTCTATTATTTCCTTTGGTCTTTCCTGTGCAGAAGTCCTTACGATTACCCCATATCCTTTTGGCAAACTATTTTTTACTATTTCTAGGAGTCTCTTTTTTTCTTCTTCTTTTTCTATTTTTTTAGAAATAGTAATAAATTCTGTTCCTGGCATTAATACAATAAATCTTCCTGGTAAACTGATATGAGTAGATACTCTTGCTCCTTTTTTATTTGTACTATCCCTTTTTACTTGTACTAAAATTGGCATCCCTGAACGGATATAGTTTTTAATATCATATTTGCTCAAAGTTTCATTCTTATTACCTGTTTCATTACTTACTTTTGGAATAACATCTTTGATATGAATAAAAGTATTTTTCTCTGTTCCAATATCTACAAACGCTGCCTGCATACCTAAAAGGACATTTTCTACTTTTCCTAAATAGATATTGCCCTCTAATCTCTCTTGTCCTATTTTCTCCTCATATTTCTCTACAAGCTTTCCATTTTCGCAAATAGCCACTATTTTATTTTTCTCTTTGTCTTGATTGATGATAATTTCTTGCATAATCGCTCCTTCTTAGTTAAACTTATTCATTGCACTATCTATTCCATTTTTTAGAAATTCTTCTATTGCATCTGCTGCTCTACCAATTCCTTCTTTCAATTTCTCATAAGTTTCTTCTTCTAATCGCCCTATCACATAATCAATAGCGTCATATTCATCTATTGGCTTTCCAATTCCTACTCGAATTCTTGGAAAATCTTCTGATACTAATTCATGTATCACTGATTTTGCTCCATTGTGAGTTCCGGGGTCCACCTTTTTTGCGTAATTTGATAGAACCTACTTCTACATCCATATCATCATAAATAACTAGTACATTTTCTGTTGGAATTTTATAAAAATCCATAAATGGCTTGATACATTGACCACTTAAATTCATATAAGTTTGTGGCTTTAGCAAAATCACTTTTTCTTCTTCTATAATCCCACTGCCATAAATCCCATTGAATTTTGTTCTAGACAGCTCTATCTCTTGTCTTTGGGCTATTTCATTTATTACATCAAAGCCCATATTGTGCCTAGTACGGCTATATTCTGGTTCGGGGTTTCCTAATCCTACTATTAAGTACATTTGCTTACCTCTATTCATTTTACAATATAAAAAAGATTACTCATATAGACTAATCTTTTATTTTGCTTATGTCAGCTCTCTTTATAATAGCTTTAGCAACTTCTTTTGCCATTTTAGACAATGACTTCCAAGATTGCGAATTATTATCAATTCTGCCAATATGCACTTCTTCAATTGGCACATGATTATTTACCATATCTAACAAGATGCCTATATCTACTCCATAGTCCTTTTCTAACTTTACCTTTTCAAATACTTCCTTCTCTCCTGCAATAATTCCACTTAGTGGTTGCTCAAAGCTCTTCACATCGTCAAATAATAATTCTATTAAAGGTTTGGCAACTAGTTCAGTCACCCTTCCTCCTTCTCTACTAAATGCAGACTTTGTAAACTTTACTTTTCCTTCTAGTATCGGTTGTACCATTAAATCCACTACATCTTGTACATAAATACCTAAATCACCATCTATAAATAATATAATGTCTCCACTTGCTACTTCTAAGCCTGCCTCCATAGCATATCCTTTTCCCCTTTGGTCACAATATATTACTTTCGCGCCATTCTCTTTTGCTAGCTCTTCTGTTTTATCAGTAGAACAATTATTAACAACAATAATTTCTGATTTTATTTTGCTGTCTCTTACTTTATTAATAACTTGTCCTATTGTCTCTTCTTCATTATATGCTGGTATGATAACGCTTACACATCTCATCTTTTTCTCCCTTAAGCCAAATATTTCATACATTATATCAAATGTTACTGAATCTGTCAAAATAACTACAGTTTGTACCATTATATTTGTGCTTCTCTCTTATTTTTCTATTCAATTTTCATCTAATAATTTTATCCAAATGTCAATAATCTTTTCTTTACTATAATCTTTTTTACTGATATTTTCTTTTAATTCCTTACTCATAGATAAAATATCGTTCACCCTATTTTCGTAATTATGATTATCATTTTTCATCTCTAAAATGATACCATTTTGTTTATCTATTATTTGCTTTTCAACACCTTCAAAATTAGTAACAATAGAAGGTATCCCTAACATAAGAGCTTCTGTTATAACCAGGTTGCAAGCTTCTCTATCCGTTAATAAAGCCACATAATCCATTTGTTTTACATATGGATATACATTATTCTTATAGCCCAGAAAGTGTACATGCGGATTTTCTTTGAACCAACTATAAATTTCCTCAAATACTTCTTGTGTAAAAGCATTTCCGATGACATACCAATCATATTGAACATTTTTTTCATTTAAAATATCGCATAATTCTTTCATTCTTCCAAATCCGTTTTGCTTTTGCTATACGTGAAACGCTTACAATGTTTAGTCTTTCTGAATTTACCTTTAATTCTATTGTCTCATTTGATTTCTTCAAAATTTCATTCATATCCAAATAATTATCTAGCACAAAGCATTTCTTTTCTAACATTGGATATTTTGATATAATATCGTTTTTGACAGTTTCACTAACACAAATAAATTTTTCGATATTTTCTCTAAAGTCCTCATTAAATTCTAAATTAGGATATGTTTCAAATAATAAAATATGTCCCCAATAATAGTAATGAGTTGCTTTTACCTTTTGAGAAAGTTCATTAAAATTTACTTGTTTAGAATAGGAACACCAAATGCAAGTGTCTACTGTAATAGTATCTATCTCGTTCAAATTAATAACTTGTGCATACTGTGCAATTTCACCTAATACTTCATTAGTAGATTCCTCTTCGTCATAAGCAACTACTACATCAAAATGGGAAGAAATTTTTTTAATTAGTTTTAATATACTATGCTCTGTCCCACCTGAAAAAAATAATCTATAATAGAAAAGTACCTTTTTTTTCATTCCTCTTTTCTCCTTTTATCTTTGCTCTTCTTCCTTTTCTCTCCTTCTTTGTGTATATTTACGCACTTCACAGTTTCTTAAAGTAAGTGGCTCTAAATGTTCAAAATCTAGAATTTCTGGTTTGCCATTGAAATAGCACTCAATTGGTTGTGAAACAGCCCCATGTGTTACTAATACAACTGTCTCATTTTTATATTCTTCTGTAAGTTCATCTAAATACTCATAGACTCTTTTAAATAATTCTTGAATTGGCTCTATATTCTCTTTGGTATAATTTTTCTCATAGTCTAACATCATTTGTATATTCCAATCCATTCTGCTTGGCTTTCCTTCTATATCCCCAAAATTTCTCTCTATCAAACGTGGTTCAATAGAAATCTTAACACCTGTTACTTGGCTAATATAACTAGCTGTTTGTATTGCTCTTTCTAATGGTGACACTAATATTTTGTCTATTTTCTTTCCTACAAATTTATTAGCAGTTTCTCTTGCCTGTTGGATACCTACTTCATTAAGTGGAATATTAACATGTCCTTGAAAAATGTTTTTTACATTATATTCAGTTTGTCCATGTCTAACCACATATATTTCCATTCTTTACATTCCTTTTTTTTGCAAATTATATCATATTTGATTGTTTATGTCAAACTTTAAAATAACTTGTATTCCTTCTCTATGTAGTAACTTAGGCTTAATTTTTTCTTAATAATTTAAAACAAACTCTCCACCTTGTACTCTTTTTCTAGCTTCTCATTAAAATACAGATTACTTACTAAATTTAACTCTTGTAGGTTTTCCTCTGAAATTTGAAAGGAGAATATTTTTTTAGGATCTGCAAGTACAATATATTGCATAGCAGTTTTTGTAGAATCAGATATTCTAATTGCTCCTTTATCAATTTTGCTACAAGCCTCACATTTAAGTCCATTATCCCTTATACTAAAATGAGTTATATTTTCTTGCACTTTGCAATTTGTACATGCTTTAATTTGTGGAGTAAATCCAAGCAAACATAATAGTCTTAGTTTGAATACAGAAAGAATAAAGTCTAAGTCTTTATCTGTTTCTGATATCATATATAAAGTGTTTAAAAAGAGTTGCAAAATGCGATATGTATTTTGGTTTTCATCTGTTACATCATTAATAATTTTAGTAATATGTGCTGCATATTTTAATTTATCTAAATCTGTTCGAATGGGATAAAAAAGTTCAATGGTATCGCAAGAATTGATATGGTAACTGCTTGTCCCTTGATACATCATGTATTCACCAAAACACAAAAATTGAGTGCCTGCCATTAAGAGGCTTTTTGGTTTTCTAGCCCCTTTTGCAGCACACCCTATTTTCCCATTTGGGGTAAGTACAGTTAGCATTTTGTCAAAATCATTCATATTACTTTCTGAAAGAATAATTCCTTTTGTTTTAATAATTCCCATATTGTTAGTCCTTTATTTGTTTTTCAATTCCTTGTGCATTTTCTTGTGGTCCAAATATTCCATTATTTTGCATATTTTCTACTTGCATTAATTCCATAAAAGTATTGATGTCTCCAGTTTTTTTAAATGTATTCCATGCTAAGTCTTTTATCTGTTTTTCTATCATACGTGCCTCAACTCCTCTTTATTTATGCTTCTGTATTTATGATGGTCTTTTTTCTATTTTTTATTCGATTTTATTATTGGAAATTTTTTGAATTTTTATTGATTATATCTTGATAAATATTACTATCATTAATCCTTATTTTTAAACAATTTCACAAAACGTTCTTCATTAATCCAATCTTCTCTTACCTTTACCCACAATTTCAAATTTACTTGTGTCTCTAGCATTTTCTCTAAGTCTTCTCTAGCATATGTTCCAATTCTTTTAAGCATTGCTCCACCTTTACCAATAATAATTCCTTTATGAGATTCTCTTAAGCAATAAATGGTGGCCTCTATATTAAATATTGGCTTTTCTTCCCTTGTTTTGCCCTTTTTCATTTTCTCTATTTCAATTAATATACCATGTGGAACTTCATCTTTCAAGAGTTTTAGTGCTTTTTCTCGTATTGTTTCTGCTGCTAAATCTCTTAAAGTTTGGTCTGTATACTCCTCTATATCATAATATGCTGGACCTTCTTTTAAGTTCTTCTCAATTTCTTCTAAAATGATTTCTACATCAGATGCTTTTAAAGCTGAAATTGGAATAATTGCTTTAAAATGGTATTCATCTTTAAAAGCCTCAATCATCTTAAATATCTGCTCTTTGCTCACTAAATCAATTTTATTAATCACCAAAATCGTTTGAGCTTTTGCTTCTTTAATTTTATCTAAAATCATTTGGTCACCTTTGCCAATCCCATCAGAGGTAGCCTCTACCACAAATAGAACCACATCACTATCGGGAATACTCCCCCACGCAGTTTCCACCATCGTATCTCCTAATTTTGACTTTGGTTTATGAATTCCTGGTGTATCTGTAAAAATAATTTGAGAATGTTCACGATTAACAATTGCCTTAATGGCTGTTCTTGTAGTTTGTGGTTTATTGGCTACGCTTGCTATTTTTTGCCCTACCATGTCATTTAAGATACTGGATTTTCCAACATTAGTTCTTCCCACAATTGCTACAAAGCCTGATTTAAAATTTTCCATATAAACCTCCCTTCCTAGTTCTAAATCCTATATTTCTCTCTTTTCTCATAATGAGTATGTAATAGTTCATGTGCTAAATGCCCTCCTGGTTCTCCTAAGAACTCTTGGTAAATTTTTTGCAATACTGGATTTTTATGCGAAAGTCTTATAGTACTTCTTTCATCAATACTATACATTGCTTCTGAACGCTTTTTAGCTACATTTACTGTTTCTCTAATTTTGCTACTTTTAATTGGCTGACCTCCACCCATAATACATCCACCTGGACATGCCATAATCTCTACAAATTGATAATCTGCTTTTCCTGATTTTATTGCTTCCATAATGGTCCCAGCATTACCTAGTCCACTTGCTATAACCGCCTTTATTTCTTTGTCTCCAATTTTTATTGTCGCTCTTTTAATTCCTTGCTGTCCTCTTACTTCTTCAAATTCAATTTTCTCTAATGGCTTTCCTGTCATTATTTCTGATACACTTCTTAATGCTGCTTCTGCCACTCCACCTGTTACACCAAAAATGGCTGCAGCTCCTGTTGCTTCTCCCATTGGATCATCAAAAACTTCGTCTTCTAATTCTACAAATTCAATATTAGCTTGTTTAATCATTCTTGCCAATTCTCTAGTTGTTAATACTGCGTCTACATCATATAGTCCATTATCTTTCATTTCTTCTCTTTGTCTTTCAAACTTTTTAGCAATGCAAGGCATAACTGAAACAACAAAGATTTTTTCTGGATTAATTTTTTGTTTGCTTGCATAATATGTTTTTAAAAGTGCTCCAAACATCTCATGTGGAGATTTACAACTAGATAAATGTGGTAAATTTTCTGGATAATTCATTTCAATATATCTTACCCAACCTGGGCTACAAGAAGTTATCATAGGAAGATGGTCATTTTCTTTTAAACGTTTGATAAGCTCTGTTCCTTCTTCCATAATAGTAAAGTCTGCACCAGTATTAGTATCAAATACTTTATCAAATCCTAATCTTTGAAGGGCTGCTACCATTTTGCCAGTTACATTGGTTCCAATTGGCATTCCAAATTCTTCTCCTAATGCTACCCTTACTGCTGGTGCTGTTTGCACAATCACATAGCTTTCAGGATCTCTTAATTTTTCCCATACTAATTCTGTAGAAGCTTTTTCATGTAAAGCTCCTGTTGGACATGCTTGAATACATTGTCCGCAAAAAGTACAATTCACATCATTTAAGCTATGGTCTCCTACAGTTGAAATACAAGAAGTAAATCCTCTGTTAACTGCATCTATAGCACCCACTTTTTGAACTTTTTTACAAGCTGAAACACATCTTCTACATAAAATGCATTTGTTAAAATCTCGTACTATAGAAGGAGAACTATCATCTATTTTATGTTCATTTTTAGCTCCCTCATAACGTACGCTTTGCACATTGAATTTTACTGCTAGGGCTTGTAATTCGCAATTTCCATTTCGTGTGCAGGTTAAGCAGTCACGATGGTGATTAGATAAAATTAAGTCTAATATCATCTTTCTTGCTTCAATCACTGCTGGTGAATGTGTATGTACTACCATTCCTTCTTCCACTTGCTGAATACATGAAGTAGCAAACCCTTTTCTTCCTTCCACTTCTGTAATGCACATTCTACAATCACCAATTGCATTAATTTCTTTTAAATAGCAAAGTGTGGGAACGTCAATATTAACTTGTCTTGCAGCTTGTAAGATGGTTGTTCCTTTTGGAACCTCTACCGCTTTATTATCAATGGTTAAGTGCACTTTTGGTAATTCTGCCATTATACTTCTTCCTTTCACAATTAATTCTTATTTATTAAAAATTTGCTTTATTTTGATTTCTCTTTAATATTATGTTATAATATTAGTATAACTTTATCTATAGTAGTTAATTCTTTAACTACACTCCCTATTGTCAATTGACCATACAAACATTTAGGAGGAAAATATGAAAAAGTCTAAAAAAGGGTTCAAGAATCTTCTTTCCAATTTCGCATTTACTCTTTTTGTTATCTTCATCTGTTTAGCCATGGAATCTCCTTTTTTGCTTATGTTCCTGCCTGATAAAAAAGAAGGAGCACTGATTAGTTTGATTCTTACAGTTTTGATGGCAATCTTTATAAGCTACCTCACTTTATCCTCAAGCGATGACGATAATATAAAACTTTAATGATTTCCTCCCAAACGGGAGGTTTTATTTTTATACTGTTATCTGACATTTTTATTACGTATATATTCCTTGCCTGCTTGTTCAAACTCTTCTCTTAAAATATCCATTTGCATAATATCATAATAGTTTCCATTTACAAAAATAGCTTTTCTTCTTTTTCCCGCTTCTTGAAAGCCACATTTTTTGTAACATGCAATTGCCCTTTCATTAAAAGCATATACATCTAATTGAATAGAATTTAAATTTAAGTAGTTAAAACCATAGTCCAAAATCAAATTAATTGCTTCTGTACCATATCCACCATTTCGATAAGCTTCTTCTCCAATAAATACGCCTAATATTGCATGTCTATTAATATGATTAATTCTTTCTAGACTAACTGTTCCTATCATCTCATCTGTATCTAGTGTAACAATTACAAAATGTCTAGCTTCTTGATCTGCTGTTTGTTCTAAGTATTGTTTTTCTCCTTCTAATGTTGTAATCATTCCGCTTCTTCCTGTATAGTCTGTCACTTGAAAATCATTTAGCCATTTGGTAAATATCTCTACATCTTGACTATTTCTTGGTGATAAATATATTCTATCTCCTATTAACTTTTTAAAATATTTCATATTCAATCTCCTATTCTATCCGATTGCATGGAATGGACAAACTGCTATACAAGTTCCACATTTAATACAAGTAGATTCATCTATCTTGTGTGTTTTTCCCGGTTCTCCTTCAATTGCATTTACTGGGCAGTTTCTCTTACACATTCCGCAGCCTTTACATTTTTCACTGTCTATTTGTATCTTTGCTAAAGCTTTACACTCTCCCGTTTTACATTCTTTGTATTTCACATGCTCTAAATATTCTTCTCTAAAATATTTCAAAGTAGAAAGTACTGGATTTGGCGCAGATTGTCCTAATCCACAAATTGCTGTTTTGGGAATATTCACTGCTAATTCTTCTAATTTGTTTAAGTCGTCAGGTTCAGCTTCTCCTGTTGTCATTTTTTCTAGTAATTCTAACATTCTCTTTGTTCCAATTCTACAAGGTGTACATTTGCCACAAGACTCATCTACAGTAAAGCTTAAATAGAATTTTGCTAAGTTCACCATGCACTTAGTATCATCCATAACAATTAGACCACCTGATCCCATCATAGAACCAATTTCTTTTAATGACTCATAATCAATTGGAGTATCTAAATGTTCTTTTGGAATACATCCTCCTGAAGGTCCACCTGTTTGTGCCACCTTGAAATCTCTACCATTTGGAATTCCACCGCCAATATCATACACAATTTCACGCAAAGTAGTTCCCATTGGTACTTCTACTAGTCCAACATTGACTACATTTCCACCTAAAGCAAATACTTTCGTTCCTTTAGAATGATCTGTACCAATACTGTTATACCAGTCTGCTCCATTTAAAATAATTCTAGTCACATTTGCAAAAGTTTCTACATTATTAATTAAAGTTGGCTTGAACCATAGTCCTTGATTTGCTGGATATGGTGGTTTTACTCTTGGCTGCCCTCTTTTTCCTTCAATCGATTCTAATAGTGCTGTTTCTTCTCCACAGACAAACGCTCCAGCACCTAGTCTAATATCCACATCAAATTCAAAACTGCTTCCCAAAATATTTTTTCCTAGTATTCCATATTCTCTTGCTTGTTTAATAGCTACCTCAAATCTTTCTACTGCAATTGGATATTCTGCTCTTACATAAATATATCCTTGATTAGCTCCAATAGCATATCCTGCTATCATCATGGCTTCTAATACAGAATGTGGATCACCTTCTAAAATACTTCTATCCATAAAAGCTCCTGGATCACCTTCATCTGCATTACATACTACATATTTTTGTTTTCCGTTTGCAGCTTTAGTAAGCGCCCACTTTTTTCCTGTTGGAAATCCTGCTCCTCCTCTACCTCTTAAACCTGATTTTTCAATTGTATCAATGACTTCTTCTGGTGTCATTTCTAACAGTACTTTTTCTAGTGCTTTATATCCATCAAAAGCTATGTATTCATCAATTTGCTCTGGGTCAATTCTTCCACAGTTTTGAAGTGCAATTCTTTTTTGCTTTTTATAAAATGTAAGAGCATCTAATTTTTGTGCTTTACTCCCATCAATATCTTTGCAAAGTAAATGTTCTACTGCTTTTCCCTCTATTATATGTGTCTCAATAATCTCTTTACAATCCTCTGGCGTTACCCCAGCATAAAAAGTATTTTCTGGACGAATAATTACAATTGGACCTTTGGCACATAGACCAAAACATCCTGTTTGAATAACACGTACATTTTCTATTTTCTTCTCTTCTAAAATTTTGCGGAAGTTTTGAATAATTTGTGGAGATTTTGAAGAAGTACAACCTGTTCCATGACATACTAAAATATGTTTTTCATTTGTTCCAAAACTGCTATTTACACGAAGTTCTAACTCTTTTCTTTTTTCTTCTCTTATTTTTCTAATCTTTTCTAAGGTTTCCATATTACCTCCCAAGCCAGTGTCAGTTTAGGGACGTACCTTTAACCAACACTTTGTTATTATTTGTACAATTATCTGGCTTTTTTCAAAGCATCAGTTAAAGATACGTCCCTAAACCAACACTATTTCATCAATTTATCAAGTACCTCATCTAACTTTTTAACAGTTGCTCTACCATATACTTCTCCATTTACGGTAAATACTGGCGCTATCCCACAGGCTCCTACACATCTAGTACTATCAATAGAAAATTTACCATCTGGAGTTGTTTCTCCCTCTTCTATTTTTAATCTCTGTTTCAAACGCTCCATTAGTTTTTCAGAACCTTTTACAAAGCATGCTGTTCCTAAGCATACTGATATTGCATATTTTCCTTTTGGTTTTAGGGTAAATCGAGAATAAAAAGTAATGACTCCATAGATTTCAGCCATTGGAATATTTAGATATTCAGAAATTTCTTTTTGTGCAACTTGTGGAATATATCCATATTTCATTTGCACTTCATTTAAAATAGGAATTAAATTGTCTTTTACTTGTGTGTATGGTTGCATGATACCTTGTAATTCTTGTTTCAATTTTTCATCCATGCAAGAACAATTTTTTTCTTGATTTTCGTCCATATTTTTCCTCCCAATATTTAATATATTGTATTGGTTTTAACTTAGGTTTATTATATCAAACGAATTATTTTTGTACAACAGAATTCGACAGATTATTATATTTTTTTGCATTATAAAACTCCCCTATTGATAAGAGTTTCATCCTAATTTACTATTTCTTATTTAAGGAAATTAATTTAGAAGGTTTATATGGATTGAAATTTATTTTTGATATGTAAATTAAAAAATGTTTCAAAATCTTGTTTTGTACTAAGAATGTATAGAATATAAGAAGAAATAGCATTCTACTTGAACTGCCATTTCTTCTCAATTTATTTAAAACTAATCTTACTATCTAATGGGCAAATTTGAATAAAAGTTTTTCCATCATTTACTTCTATTTCATTTCCTTTCAAATCTTTGTATTTTGTTTTACCACTTCTTGAAGTTTTTTCACATTTAATTGGAATATATTTACCATTTGTAATATAGTATCCATCTAAAGTTTTTACATTATTAATTGTTTGTCTACCATAACTGTCAATTGTAGAATTCTCACATTTGGTGATAATAATATTCTTCACTTGTATTGCCTTATTCGTATTCCAATCCTTTTGAAGTGTATCTCTAGAGTATCTTGTATAAGTCTTAGTCTCTTTGTTGTAGGTGTATTTTACAGTGTTATAAGCAGAATATGGAATAGTTATGCTGTTTGCTAGATTTATTACCTTTTCTACTGGCTCACTTGTTGTGTTGGTATCATTGGTTTTGACTACTTCTTTTTCTTCTTCTAATTCTATTTCTTCTCCTACATAATTCAATACATTGCCTTTATTTGAAGTCGTTCTAAAACCTTCTCTTTCAATAATCGCTTGAATATTTTTAGTATTGGTTACAGCATTGTGCGGTGCATATCTCGTATTATCCCTCCAAAAACTAGTTATGCTTTCATTGATTCCATTAATATCACTAATTCCTAATGTCTGGATATCACTTTTGGCTTGTGGGCTTTGTCCATAATGTACATAAATAGCATCATTTTCTAAAGCATAATCTAAAAAGTAATGTCTTGCACTTCTAATTGGTCCTATCTTATCTACATTTTGATTTTTAAAAACCATCATTAGTCTGGTTTCTCCACCTTCAACAATGATTTCATAAATGAGGTCTGCTTTTGTAAAGCCAGCTTGGTGCATTGCATTAATATTATTGTCAATCATTACTGCAACTGGTCTTTTATTTCCTGCAAATGTTTTCGGCTCTTTCTTTTCTTCTTGCTTTGGTTCTTGTGTTTCTTTTTTCGTTGTATTAGCTTTTCCTATTTCTTCTTTCTTCTCTTTATTTTGCATAATCTTCATTGCTAATAGTGTCCCTGCTATGATAATAAGAAAAATTAAAATAGTTACTAAAATTTTGGTACCACTACTTTTTTTCTTTTGCACTCTTCTTCCACCACTCATTCTAACTCCTCCTTATTAAGGTGTGTCCCCAAAAGTGACACTTTTGTCAGTTTAGGGACGTAGGTTTAACTGACACTTTTGTCAGTTTTAAGGAACGTCCCCAAAACTGACATAACATTATAACAATTGAATTACTGCATAGGCAATTCCATACAAAATTAATGTCATTGCTGTTCCAAAACATCCACTAAAAATAATTTCTGATAATTTATGTTCTTTTGCTGCTGCTCTACTTTCTGCTATCAGAATTGCCATAACTAATGCTAGCATTAATATCACAATATTATCTGTTACAAGCCATATAATGGTAGTTGCTGCAAATGCTATAGTGGTATGTCCACTTGGCACAAATTTTGCATTTAAGCCTTTGTGTTTATTTGTTTTAGCATATGCAATTAATGCTAATACTGCAATAATGACTACAATCATAACTGAAAATGCTAGGTGTACAGGTGAATTCGTAACATTGGAGATAAAGTTTAAACCTATGTCTGATATTTTATCAAAGAATAAGAAATAGGCTACAATAACAGCATTAATGGTTGTAATAACCACTCCCCCTGCTGCGACATCTTTTGCTATTTTTGCTTTTGGATGATAAACATCTACATATAAATCTACTACTGTTTCAATTGCAGTGTTTACCATTTCAGCAAAAAGAATTAAAACAATGGTAAATAAAAAGCATAGAAATTCTGCTTTACTAAGGTTGAAAAACAAACTTATGATAACTACAACAACTGCAATGATTAATTGTTTTTTGATATTGCCTTGTGTGGTAGTTGCATAAATAATTCCATTAAAAGCATTTTTCCATGCATCTGCAAAGTTTTTATTCTTGATTTTTTCTTCTTTTGTTCGGGTTGCTTGCTGGTTCTCCGCTTCTTTTTTCATTGTCTTTTCCTTTCTTCTTTATTTCCTTGTTATATCTAATTGTGATAGAATATTTTCTTCCTTTTCCCTCATTACTTTCTTTTCTTCTTCTTCCATGTGATCATAGCCTCTTAAGTGATAAAATCCGTGCACTAGCATATATGCTAATTCTCTTTCGAAAGAATGTCCATACTCTTTTGCTTGTTCTTCTACTCTTGAAATAGAAATGATAATGTCACCTAAAATTTCTTGCAAAGCTTCATTTTCTATATCTTGTTTCCATTCTTCTATCATATGGTTTTCTACTATTTTGTCTAGTTCTTCTTTCTCAAACATTGGGAAGGATAGGACATCTGTTTCTTTATCTATGTTACGATACTGCTTGTTAGCTTGTCTGATATTTGCAGGTGTTGTGAAAGTAATACATATATATAAAGAGGTAGGATTTATGTTCTCTACCTCAAAGCATTTTTGTATTACTTTCTCTGCTAATTCTTGATATTCACTATTTTCTGGAATATCTTGAAAGATAATTTCTGTTGTACTTATCATTTCTTATTCCTCTTTTTTATATATTTTAGCAATAAAATTTGATATTACCTGAATGAATTACTTTCCATTTTTCAATAATTTGAAAATAATGTAAAGAAATATCTTCACAAATAATATTTAATTCTTTTTCTGGAATTTTGCTTTTATTATGACAAAGAATACACCCACCTGATTGGGTTAGCCAAACTTTAGTGCTATTAGCAGTTGGATTTCCTTTTGAAATATGAACATGAATTGGTTCATCATTTTCATTTGTCCAAAAATAAATCTTATATCCGTTTTAATTCAAAAATACTAGGCAATTTCTAATCCTCCTAGACGTGCATATTTAAAAAAGAAGGAAGCACCATTTTTAACAATTTCTAAAAATGTTTTCTTTTCTTCATCTGAATAATTTCCATCTTCCAAAACAATATTATAACTTGGTAGTTCAATCACATAAGTATCAAACCCATACTCCATCGGTCTTTCAAAAGTGACACGAATATATTCTTCCCCCGTTTCCTTTTTTCCGATATTAGAAAATACTCCTAATGTACCATCAGGGTATTTAGCAAATTCATAAGTCATTTTTGTTCTCACTCTCCTACCTTTTCATATTGTTACATATTATTTGTATTCATTATATTTTGAACCGTATTACTACTTGTTTTTTCTATAATGCCAATACCCATTATCATACCCTTTTCGTCATAAGATGCTGTAATATCATATCTTTTCCAAGAAGCTATACTATTTCTTATATTACTAAGTTCCATAGGTTCATAAATAGCATCACTATTTTTCCATTTTTCTCTTGTATCTAGTTCTGTAATGTCTCCCATTTTGATATATACTATTCTGCTTTCATCATCCAGGCCTATCCATTGAGAATTATTTGTTATCACTGTCGTATATAATGATCGTGCTACTGCTCCTTGTTTATTATAGCCGCACATTACTTATAAACTTAGAATTATATGCATCTATCTCTTGTGACCCCAATTTATCTACGTCTATCGCCGACCCCTCTGATGTTATTTCCTCAAAAATTAATATAGTATAGCCTATAATATAAGGAAGTATTATTATAATAAATATAATAGCTATTATAAAAATCACTTTCTTTTTGTTTTTTCTAATTACTTGTAGATTCTCTAACTTTTTATCTTTCTCCACTATGGTTCCTCTTTTTATTTATACCAACTTACCTTCTTACAACTATATTTCCCTTGATTTGCTATCTTTTTTTGTATTATATGAATAATGAAAAGCTCCTTACAAGATAGTTATGCAAATTTTACAAATACTATGTATAACTTATCTGTACGCATTAAAATGCTACAGATAAGAAATCTTTAACGCTCTGTCTTTTAGAATTTGTTAATTGGCGCTTGTAGTTTCCATTAGAAATACAATGATTTTTTACATTTTTCATAGCACCTAATGCTACTAGTTTTGCTTGATAGAATTGGATAATCTTATAGTATTTATTTTCATTGCTACGTAATTTCTTTAAGTCATTACGTAGAAATAGAACTTGCTTTTCTTGAAGATAATCCATGTAATTAACATCTTTTTTCTTGTTCATTTCTTGGTATTGTTTCCAAAATGCCTTGTACTCTTCTCTAAGCATAGGTTTATCCCAGTAAATTTTAGTAGCTAATAATTTTACGTTGTACTCTTCTATTAAAGTAATTAATAAAGTATAAGCTTTTTCTTGTTTACGAGCTACTTTCGTATCTACAATAAGACTTCTAACATCATTTAATAATTTTTCATAGCATTGTTCTGCAACAATTAATGGCAAACTATGTGTAAATAGCTTTCTACTTAGACCTAATAAAATCATATTTTTTTCGATCGTATCATTTTGGTCTAATTTACCAACTGTGAATTTCTCAAAACTTTGATATTCTTCTATAATTTCTTGATATACCTTGTTTTCTGGCTCTTGCTCCATTTTTAGTGGTAAGATATTCTCTATGTATTCTTCTAAAGTAAAGAAAATTTTGTTATAGATTTCGTCTTTTGCTCCTGGTGTTAGATTATCTGCTAGCTTGATAGAATAGTGTTTTAATAACCCTTTATATAGGCTTTCCATTTGAGAGCTATATAAAACTTTATATCTTTCTGATAATGCAGACTTGTTTAAATTATCTACTGTTTCATAATCTAAATTTAATAAATACATTTGCTTTTTGTATTTATATTCTAAATACTCTGTTTCTTTCAAATGCACAATTGCATAATATTGTGATAAGGCATTTCTTTCAAAGTCTGATGCAGTATCATTTTTCACTTTTTTATAAATAGAATCCATAATATATTTATCAATAGACTCTAAGTATAGAGCATAAATATCTTCATACTTTTTTGTAATTGCTTCTAGTTTTGCTTGGTCTTCTATGTCCTCGCTACCTTTATATAATTCAAAATTCTTTAAAGCATTGTTTCTTTTAATAGAAATTAGCACTCCATTAATTCCTACTTTTGTTGGAGTTAATAATTTTGTTAATGTATTACTAATTTTAGAGAAAAAGGTTTTCTCTTGATATACTCTCAAGCTTCTTTCTTCCATCGCAATCTCCTTTTAAAATACAATTTTTTCTTTTGTCCCAATGTTTTCAAGCACTTCGTAGATTACCTCTACCTCCACATATTCCTCTGTGTGATTTTCTATTATCTTCTTATCTAATATGGAGTCTTTCTTTTCTATTTGCTCATCTAGTTTCTTCATTAGTTCTTCTTCTCCTATCTTTTTTGCCTCTTCTAACGAATAAGAAACTTGGCTTTTTTGATACTCTTGATATAGCCTTTCATTGATTTCAATAGGTAAATAGAAATTAGAAAATAATCTCAATTTTTTAGTTGACTCTATTGTATCATAATTTTCAAATTTTGAAAGCCTTTTTCCTAAATTTATTTCAAAATTATTTATCTTTACGGAATATTTCTTTTCCTCATTTCCTGTAACTTCTTTTTTCTCTTGATTAAATGGTATTTTTGTCTTTTCTGTATACCATACTTTTGCCTGAACCTCGCCAGTAGCATGAACATATCTAGTCCCTGTATACTTTCCTTCTAGCCACCCACCTACTAGAACAGTTCCATTTTGTATAATTTCTCCCTCTTTTACTAGGGGAGTACCATTTTGCGCAGATATTTTTGTAATCATTCCTTCTTTTGTTGCAACTATGTTACAATATTCCTCTTCTGGTATAATCTCTGGCTTTAGGTCTGCTTCTACAATTCTAACTGTAGCATTTGTTCCACTAATTTCTATTCCCATCCAGGCAATATCTGCCCTTTGTAAGCGAACTTGATCAATAATTTCTTTCGTATTTATTTTTGCTTTACACTTTCCTAGTTCAAATCCATTTTCTTCTAATAATTGTCTAATTTCTTGCTCATCAATTTTATTTGTTCCTGTAATTTCAATGTTCCAAATAAAATTAGATAAAGCTATAATTCCCATTATTACTAACAAAGAGAATATCAGAAATATTTTTCTTTTTTGATAGCGATGAAAGAAAAAAGGAAGCCCCTTCTTTTGGCTTATCTTAATTTTACATTTTGTCTTCTTTACAATTGGCTTTAGTTTTCTAAAGTCTTGAATTGCTATATTTGCTTTCATAATAGTAGTTTTAGGTCTCTTTAAATTCCATAAAAATATCTTTTGACCATTACAAATATTCATAAAGCGTTCTATATAGTATCCTTCAACTTCAATTGTTACATATCCCCAAAGATATGCTATTAGTATTTTAAAATACATTTGTGTTTTTCCTTTCATTTAATAATTATTCTAAAATATCGTATAAAAATATTGACTTATGTATCTTCCTCCTCATCTTCAATCATTTCAAAATCAATACTGTCAATTTTTCCGCTAATTTGCAAATCATCTGTAGTCATTTCTTTTAAATGAAGATTAAACCCATTAATATTTAAAATGCCAATTTCTGTACTAAGACGTATATAGAAATCTTGGTATTCTAAAATTGCTTTATAGTTTTCAATCATCATTTGCTCAAAACCTAATACTGTTATTTTTGGAATATTAGAAAATACTTCTTGTGGTATTTCTAATATTCGATTAATCTTGCTTGGTATTTTTTTGTTTCTTCTTTCTCTCATGTTCGCTCCTTCTTCCTCTCTTTTATTTATCTTTGGAATTGATCTAAACTTCTAAATTCATATCCCATCTTTTTAATTTCTTTAATGCACTCATCTAATATATTGCTATTATCTTTTGAAGTTCCATGCAATAAAAGGATAGCCCCATTATGCACATTGTCTAATATTTTCTTTTTGCCATATTCTTCTCTTCCTTGTTTATTTTCCTCCCAATCATCGTAGGCAAAAGACCACATAACTGTTTTATACCCTAAAGAATTTGTGCAAGCTATAGTTCTTTCACTGTATTCCCCTTTAGGTGGTCTTGTATATTTCATTTCATATCCAAATTTTTCGTAAATAGATTTGTGTAATTCCATCATTTCTGTTTTAATTTGTTCATCACTAATATCTGGCATACTTTTGTGATTGACTGTATGTATTTAAGCTATACGGATGACGCTTTTTTTTGTATTACTTGCTATGATTATTTCGACATTTTATTTTTATAAGTTATTACTAAATCTGTGAAAAAGTTAATTCTACTGTGATTTTTTTATTTTTATCAAACACTACTCTTTTTACTAATTTTTTTAGAATTTCATTATCTGGATTTTCTATCTTTAAAAACTCATTTGCTAATTTTTCCATTTGTTTGTATTCCTTATTTTTGCCTTTTGTTCCTTTTTTGTTATTCTTAATTTCATTATTAAGTTTTTCTATTTCCTGCACTATTTTCATTTTTCTTTCGCTCATTATCTCGTATAACTCTTTAAATTTATCTATTGATATTTGCCTTGTTACTTTCTTTTCATATAAACATTTAATTTCATCTTCGATTTTATTAAGTTCTTTGTTTTTATTGGAAAGTTCACTTTGAATTATATTCGCTGTGCTTTTGGCTTTTCTTTGTGCATTATTATATATTGCTTTTAATTCCTTTGAAGTATATTCTATTTTTTTGATTTCTTCTATTATTGCATTTCTTACTGCATTCATTAGTATTTTTTCGCCAATAACAACATTATCACATAGACTTCTATAATCTGCTCTTTTTCCACATACTGCACAATTTCCTTCCCAACAAACCTTTCCAGATTTTGTTTTACTTTTATTGTGTTGAAATCTTGCTTTGTTTCCACATTCTCCACAATATACAAGATCTTTTAGTGGATATTCATATTTTTTTCTAGTATCTGTATTATACGAACTTAACTTTTCTTGTACTTTATTCCATAATTCTTTACTAATAATAGGCTCGTGCATATTTTCTTTTATTATATACTCTGATTTTTCTTTCATTTTTCCTTTTTTTATTTTAGGACTTATTTGCTCTTTCTTTCCACTTACAACATTTCCTATATATACTTGATTTTTTAGCATACTGCCTATTTGTGTCCTTAACCACAAATACCTACCATCTGGATTTTTGCTGTTTAGATTTTTTATTGTGTTAGGCATTTTCATATAAATTCCCGGAGGCGTTATATTTCTATTATTTAATTCATCTGCAATTTTTATTGTAGACATTCCTTTGTTTGCATACATATCAAATATCTCTTGCACTATATAACTTACATTTTCATCTATTACTAAATGATTTTTTATTTCTGTATCTTTTTTGTAGCCATATGGTGCAATTCCTGCTTGATATTCTCCTGCTTTCATTTTCTTTTTCTTTACACTCTTAATTTTATTTGAAATATCTTGTATATAGTAATCATTAAAGCTTAATTTGAAAGATAAAAATTGTAGTCCTCTTGAATCTATTGTGTCTATTCCATCTCCGAATTGCTATATATCTTATATTCATTTTAGGCAAATATCTTTCTAAATAATAACCTGTATCAATATGATCTCTACCAAATCTTGATAAATCTTTTGTGATTATACAATTTACTTTGCCATTTTCTATATCTTGTATCATTTGCTTAAATCTTGGTCTATCAAAATTTCCTCCTGTATATCCATCATCAACATATTCATCAAACACTTCTAATTCCGTATTTTTACTAATAAAATTATCAATTATATCTCTTTGATTTTCTACACTTTCACTTTCTTTTTTTCCTCTGTCTTCGTCTGATAGTCTTATATATTTAGCAACTTTATACTTTGTTATAATCATATTATACTGCTTTCTCGTATCTTTCTTGTTCTTTTATATTTCCGAAAGTTAGTGTAACTGTGATATTTTTATCACTATCAAATTCAATTTTTTTTATTAGTTTTGAATATATTTCTTTAGTAGGATTTTTCATTTGCAACATATCTTTTGCTAATTTAATCATTTCTATATAGTTTCTTCCTGTATCTTCTTTTTGTAATTCCATCATTTCTGTTTCTATTTGATGAATTTGCATTAGCAATTCCCTTTTTTCATTTTGTAATTTATTATAAATCATAGCAAAATCATCTGCTGTTATAAGTTTATTTATTTTATCTTGATATACCTCTTGTGTAGTTTGCTCATTTTCATCAATTTTGTTTTGTATAGTCATTTTTTGACTCCTTAATATATTACTTTTACTTTGTACCTTTTCTTCAGCTTTTTTATATACTTTTATGATTTCATCTTCTGTGTAAGATATTTGCTCTATTTCTTCTCTAATTACTTCTCGAACTTTGTTTTCTATAAGTTCCTCTGTTATTGGTTTACAAGTACAACTTTTATTTCTATTTTTATTAGAGCACAAAAAAGTTCTTTGTTCCCATACTTTGCCACTTTTTCTTTCTCCTTTTCTAACTTTATAAGTTGCCTTTCCTCCACATTCTGCACAAAATATAAATTCTTTCAAAGGCACTTCATATTTTTGCGTAAACGAATCTTTATGTCTATTTAATTTATCTTGTGCCTTTCTCCAAATTAATTCATCAATGATAGGTTCGTGCATATTTTTTACAATAATATATTCATCTTTGTGTGTACTTCTTACTTTTTCAACTTTATGGCTTATTTTTTGGAATTTTCTACCCACTACACTTCCTATATATACTTCATTCCTTAACATTTTAGCTATCTGTTCACTCTGCCATATATAACCTCTTGGATTCTTACTTTTTCTGTTCATACATACTGGTATTTTTAAATATATTGCAGGAGCGTCAATGTTTCTTTCGTTTAAATTTTCTGCAATTTTGGTTGTAGACATTCCTTTATATAAATACATATCAAATATTTCCCTAACTATTTGTGCTGAATATTCATCTATTATTAAATGATTTTTTATATTGTTGTCCTTTTTATAGCCATAAGGAGCTATTCCTCCTTGAAATTCGCCTTTTTCTATTTTTCTATTTTTTACACTTTTTATCTTATTAGAAATATCTTGTGCATAGTAGTCATTAAAACTTAATTTGAAAGTCAAAAATTGTAGTCCATCTGGATTTATTGTATCAACATTATCTCCTATTGCTATATATCTAATGTTGTTTGTTGGCAAATATCTTTCTAAATAATAACCTGTATCTATGTGATCTCTTCCAAATCTTGATAAGTCTTTTGTTATAATACAGTCTATTTTTCCATCTTCTATATCTTGTAACATCTTTTTGAATCCGTGGTCGATTAAAGTTTGTTCCAGTATAGCCATCATCAACATATTCTTCTACTGCTTCTAATTCTTCGTGTTCACTTATATAACTATCTAATATATCTCTTTGATTTTCTATACTTTCACTTTCTCTATCATCTCCATCATCTCTTGATAAACGCATATATTTTGCTACTTTATAATTATTTATTCTTAACATCTTCCCTCCCTCCTAGAATAAATAACCTGTTTGCTTTTTCATTTTACTTTCTTTAATTTTCAAAGTAAAATGTGCAATTTTATTTTTTTTTCAATTTTTCTATATTTTCTATTTTTTCAATAAATGTTTTTTCTAATAAGTTCGTTAATATCTCCTTTAGGTTTTCATTCCCATATATTTTTTTTATACTATCTTTTTCATTTTTTAAGTCCTCCATCTCCTCCTCCTTTTATATTAAAAGGTATTTTTGAATGTCCTATTTTATGAATAAAATTTAAAATAAGACTATTCATTCAGTAGTTCTGGAAATAGATTTTCTAGTATTACTTCTGCCTCTTTCATTATTTTTCTAGGGTGGTGCGTATGGATCTCGCTTAAAAATTCTTTGACAATTTTTTCGTCTGTTATTTGCATTTCTCTATTTATAAGTACATAAAATATACAAATAGCATAAGAAATAAAGTCATCTGCTGTTAAAATCCAACTAAAATTTATTCTTTTTAATAATTCAGTATTAACTCCTGTTATTTCTATACTATTAAGATTTTCTTGTGCTACTTCCACTATATCTTTCAGTATATCTCCTAGTCCATTTTGATTTATATTTTGTTCATATTTTTTATAACCTAAAATATAATAGCTTACTGCCTCCTTAATAGCATACATTTTATTTCTTGCATTCTTTTTCATTAAAATTCCTCCTATACTAAAAACAAGCCCTATCTGGACTTGTCGTTTCTATTTTTTAATTCTTTTCTCTTTATATCTCTAGCTAATTTTTCAAAGCCTAATTTTTTAAAAGTTTCTATATAATGATTTCTATTGATACACTCTCCATTAAGAGTAACTATATCAACATTTTTCATAAAATTATTTTCAAATAAACTTGTTAATTTTGCAGGATTTCTAAATAATCTTGAAATATCTGTTACCACTATTTGCTTGATTTTTCCTGCTTTTATATCTTCTATGAGTTTATCTAATGCCTCTCTATCTTCAGATAGTCCATTTTTTCTAACATCTATATAATGTACTCTGTTTATTATATTTTGCTTTTTGCAATATTCTTCTAGTCTATTTCTTTGAGAATAAATATCTGCATTTACCATATCTCCATCTACTCTATTTGTTCTCATATATAGTGCAACAGCCTTTTTCTGCTTTTTGTTTTCTATTTTTTCGTCAATATAATAATCTAGTTGTTCAATATTTCCAACTCTCATATACATACCAACATTTCCATTTTTACTCACAATTTCCATAGCCGTTCCTTTCTTGTAAATCGGTTGCTATTTTTATAGCATTATTTACAACTTCTACATATTTTTCTGGTAGTATATCAATTCGGTGTAATAGTCTTTTTTTGTCTATCACTTTTATTTGTTCTGCCATTATTGTAGCCTCATATTTCATTTTGCCAAACTTATTTATTCTTATATGAGTAGGAATAGCAAATCGTTCCTCTATTCTTCTAGTTATAGGAATAATTATTGTTGTTGTGCTATGTTTGTTTCCTATGTCATTTTGAATAATTAGAACAGGTCTTACTCCTCTTTCCTCACTTCCTACTGTGTTTCCTAAGTTAGCAAGATATATTTCATTTCTTCTAATTCTATTTATCATTGCTTTGCCTCCTGCAATTATTTTTTAATTGTTCCATCTGCTCTATATCTTCCATCTCTATTTCTTCAGCTGTTTTGCATTTACTTGCACCCAACAGCAATAAATACATAAAAATAGTAATTATAAACATATCTATTAGTAAAATTCTTAATATCATTGTTTGGTTTTCCTTTCTCGTATGTTAAAAAGAACTCTAAAATGTTTTGGAGGTATATTGATATTGCATACCTTAATTTTAGAGTTCTTATTATCTATTTATTTTTATACCTTTATCATCATTCATTAGACAGATATTTTGCATATATCTTCATAGGTGTATTCGGCATACCCTACCTGTTACACAGGCTTGTCCTCAATGCGTGGGACGGTTTTTTCTCGCTCGTGCTATGACTGGACAAAAGTTTCTTTCCTTTTACACTCATCTTCGCCTTATTAGTTGCAAGCTAATATTTAAGTAATATAAAAATTACTAGCTCAAGTAATCAAAGGACTGTATCTAACGAATTGTTATTCACTTTTCAATGTGCTTTTTTACTCTCTTTTTAAGAAAAACAAGTAAGAGATTTTACCCTCTCATCTATAACAGCGATTGAAAAATGAAAAATAGGACATTTTCCTAAAATTTTTTTTAATTTTTTATTTTGCTAATTTCTCTGCAAAATCTTTGTCTTTTATAACCTTTACTGCATACTCAATTAAGTAGCTTTTTAGTTCTTGATCTACTTCTTTATTTTCGTTTTTTGAATACTTATCTATTAGAGGCATTATTTTATCTATTGCAAAAATCAATGACACCTCATCTGTTCTAGCCTTTACTAATAATTTATAAAATTTTGTTTTATTCTTCATTTTCTACCTCCAGATAATTTCTTAATTTTTCAATAGCTCTATCTTTTAATTTTCTTACTGTACTCTCATCTTTGTTCATATCCTTTGCTATTTCTTTCAATTTCTTATTTTTATAGTAATATTGTATAATTACTTTTCTCTGCTTTTCAGTTAGTTGCTTTAACCCCTTTACCAATTCTTCATTTTTACATTTTTCTTCATTTAAAAAGGAATACTCAAAATTGTCTGTATTAAACAATTTTTCCCATTCCTTATTAGACATAGATATTTCTTTATCTAGTAAATACTTCTTATGTTTTAAATAATCAATTCTTTTATGTAATAAAGCTGTTCTCATATAACTTATATATCTAGCAAATACAATATCGTCTTTTAATTCTATATTTTCTTTAAATATATCTCTTTTTTCTTTCATCTTTTCCTCCATTCAATTTTGTTTTTCATTGAATGGAGGTGGACTATGACAGCCACAATTAAAAAGGAGAAAATTTTTTATATGTAGTATAAAAAAGAAGTCAAAATTACTCCTTGTAAATTTGACTTCTTTTTCTATGTAATTACTTAAAAAAACTTTTTCCTCTGATTTCACTACCCATACTCCTTGCGTAGCGTAGAGTATGCACTTTGAAATTATAGTAATAAGCAATAGAACTACACTACGCTAAAATATAATCTCGTTTTGTTTTTCTTTAGATAATCTGGTATTTAGGTAGCACATTTATTGGATTATCTTTTAAAAATAACAAAAAACAAATATTAATTTTTTATAACTTGTTTTTTGAATCCATTTTTAATTTACAATCCGTTTTATCTCCTTCCCTTTTATACTATCTTTTGTGCTTATATTCTTTATATTAGCACTTTTAATTTTAAAAGTTTGTCGAAATGTGTAAAATAGGGAATATTTTTTACAAAAACTTCCATTTTCTTTTTAATATTTGCATTTTTTGATTTTTATAATTTCTTTTAGCACGATATTCGTGCAAGAAAATGACTTTTTTATAATAAAATTGGGAAAAATGATATAGAAAGAAAGGAATGAGAATATATGAGAGCCAAAAGACTTAACTCAAAATCTAATATTATTGGCAAGAATGTAAAAAAATATAGAACAGCTAATAAGTATACACAAGAAGAACTATGCCAAAAACTAGACTTATTTGGTTTGAACTTATATCATTCTGATATTTATCTTATTGAATATAATAAAAGAATTGTTAGAGATTATGAAGCTTTAGCTTTAGCTTTTGCTAAAGTTTTCAATATAAGTTTAGACGAACTTTATTCTGGAACAGAAAAAGAACTTGAATAAAAAATTAAATCCAGATTTTCTCTGGATTTTTTATTATTTCTTGAAAAAACTTACTATTTTCTTAAAAAAATTATTTTCTTCAGCTAGTTTACTGTTAATTAATTCTTCTCTACTTCCTATTTCTGTAATTGACTCAATTTCATTAACTAGCTTTTCCATATCTACTGGCTTATTATAGATATTTTTTACAGGTAAAGAATATAGTTTTTTCATTATATCTACACTTGCTCCACCAGTAATGACAATAAATTCTGGTACTTTTTCAAACTCTTTTACTATTTCTATAACTTCTACTCCTGTTTTTTTAGGCATTTCTATATCAGTAATTACAACATCTGGATTAAATTGCATTATATAATTCAATTCTTCTTCTCCATCATTTGCAATTCCAACTACCTCTATGTTATCACTATTTTTTAATGCTTTTACAATATGTTCTAGTAAAACTTTGTTGTCATCTGCAACAACTATTCTTATCATAGTCTTTTTTCTCCTTTCTTTATTGCACGGTATTCGTGCAATAATAAATAAAAAAAATAATTTACTTCGTTAATTTAGATATTTTTTCTATACATTTATCACACACTAATTGTCCTTCAATTTTTGATTGTACTTTTTTACTATTACAAAATATACAATTTTCTGCATATTTTTTTAATATTATTTTTTCTCCGTCTACAAATATTTCTAAAGGATCTTGTTCATAGATTTTAAATTGACTTCTAATTTCTTTAGGAATTGTTATCCTTCCTAAATCATCAACTTTTCTTGTAATTCCTGTACTTTTCATAAAATTACTCTCCTATCTTTATAAACTTTTTTCTTTCTTCGACATATTATACTATATTGCCTTTTATTTTTTGTCGAAATGTGTCATAAAAATAAAAAAACTTTACTCAAGTAAACTATTTTAAATTTTAGCACACAAATTACTTTACTGCAATAAATTACTTCGCAAAAGTAAAGTTTTTTTTAAAACCTTTACTCGAGTAAATTATATTGTACTTGTATCTTGTTATAATTTTTTTGGGTGAATAAAATGAAATTATCAGACGCTATAAGAAAAAGAATCAAAAAATTATTAAAAGAAAAAAATATGAAACTATGGCATTTATACAAAAGAACTGGTATACCTATGTCTACACTTTCTACTTTTATGAATGCTAAAAGAGAATTGCTTACTTTAAAAACATTATTACATATTTGTGAGGGTTTTGAAATTAGCTTATCAGAATTTTTCAATGATTCTTTATTTGATGATGTTGAACAAGATTAAAAATAAAACAATAGTTGTGTTACTATTGTTTTATTTTTACTAATAAATTGTAATTTGTATTACTTATTTTTCTTTATAAAGACTTCTTTTTTCAAAAGTATTATATATAGTATAAACCATATTAAATCAGTAATTGCCGAAAATAGTTTTGTATGACTTATGAAAACACTATAAAACAATAAAATAGTTTCAAGTAAAATAAATATAGCAGGTAAAATACATAACATTTTACCATAAATATTATTTTTTCTGCCACTCCATAATATTGCACCTAAAATACCACATATAATAGCAGGAGGTACACTATATAAAAGCCAACCATATAAACTATTTAATGATAAATCAATGAATGAATTAAAAGGCGTATATCCATTCAAATATAAACGAAAAGATTTATATACTGTTGTAATTAAAAACATTATAAAAATATAAATCGTAGAATTTATAGTAGCAGTTTTTCTTTTTTCACTTAATAATACAATTAGTGAGGTACTAAACATCCAAAAACCAAAAGTTTCTGAACTCCAATAAGAAAACGCCCATAAATCATTATTAGGAAATTCACAAAAAAATACAACTGATAATCCTGCTATTATACTTAATAAAAATATCAATAAATACGATCTAATATTATCCTTAAATATAATTTTCATATCTTATCCCACTTTCAAATTGTAATTTTGTAGTTACTTATAAATTATTTTCAGTAATATTTATTGTTTTTATAAATTCTATCACTACATTTGCATCATCATTTGTTAAGCTGTAATTCATAACTGCTATATTTTTATTGATATTGTGAAACGAAATATCGCTCCAATTTTTATTTCCATAATAATATCCAATAGTTGCTTGTTTTCCATTATTTAAAGTTATATTTTCTGATGTTCTCCCTGTACCACAAACGTTAAATTGATTATTATAAAAATATAACATTGCATATTGATTTGCATTACTTTTATATAATTTTAAAGCATATTTATAAAAATTATTTTCTTCATTTTTTGGCATTTCTTCATATTTCCACTCACTTGGAATATCTAATTCTAATTTAAAATTATCTATTACTTTAGAATACATTTGCTCATCTTTTTCCTGATTAACTGTTGCAATAGGATTAGAATTAATGTTTTCAGCTTTTAATTTTAAATTTTCTCTATCTGTAACACTCTTTTCAATTATTTTGTATGCAACAATTACGCAAATAGCCATCAATCCTGCAATCAAAATTCCAATAATTATTTTCTTATTTCTGTTCATTCTTACTACCATTTTAACCTTTTCATTTATAATCTATAACGATAAATTATTAATAAATGCTCTTTCAAATATCTAGTTTAACTATCTTTAGATTTTCTATTATTATCTTTGTAATCTTGTCATATAATAAATTGGATTTCCACCAATTATCTCTCCAGTTGTTACATCAATATAATATGTGTAGTATTCATCATAAACATTAGTATTATCTTTATTTAAAGTATCATATTCTATTGTTACCATCCATACCTTTCTAATATAACTATCTGTACGATAAATGATGGTATCATTTAAAGAATAGTTCTTTGAATGTCTTTCTTGATAATACTGGTCATAATCCACTTTCCTTGCATATGCGTCACCATTCATCTTAGCTATATCTAAATTAGAATAGATGCTTTTGATATTGTATCCAGTATTAATTTGTTGTTCTGCATCTAATGCAATCTTTTCAGCTTGCTCTTTAGATACTTCAATTGAATTATTATCATATTCTTCATCTTTGACTATAAAATAGTATATTTCATTTATTTCAGGTATAAATCCAATTTTTATCTTTTCAAAAGGATTAATCATGTCATCATACTTTTTACTAAAATCAGCATACCAAATATATGCATCCTTCTGAGATACTAGATTAGATCTTATCTCTATGTCTGAATATTTATTTGGAAAATAGCCATATTTTTCACATAATTTTTCTGCTGTTTTTATTGCTTTTTCTTCAGTTGTCCTATAGTTATCAATATTCTTAGCTAATACACTTTCAAAGAATACAGAAAAAGATTTTCCCTTTTCTGCTTCAAATTCAATAATACTTTTATTATTAGTTTCAATATGCCATATCAATTCATAATTGTTTGGATTACTGTCAAGCTCAATTAGCTTTATCGTCTCATTACTATGACCAAACTTTTTTAATAACTCCTTAGCTTTTGATTCTGCCTCCGTTTTTGACATCGCTCTTGCTCTTTCACTTTCTGTAATTGTATTTTGATTTTTATTTTCTTCTGAATAAAAACCTATTACTTTTTCAGGCTCTTTCCATATATTATTAGTCAATACTGTTCCAGCATATACTATTCCTGTAGTCACTAATAAACTTACACAAGCTGTTATTACTATCTTTGAAAATGAATAATGAGTTTCTTTCTTTCTTTCTTTTTGTAATTCCTCTTTAATAATCTTTTTAAGTTTACCAGGAACTTCTATTTCTAAATTCAAGTCATTATATAACTTTTTATCTAGTTCATCCATCTTTCTTATCCTCCCAATTTAAAATAGTCTTAATCTTTTGCTTAGCTCGGTTTCTTTTTGTAGTAACTGTTCTTTCTTTCAAATTCAAAATTTCACCAATTTCTTTATCTGTAAATCTCTCCATATAATATAAAATTATGATAATTCTATCTTCATATTTTAGTTTTTTACACATAAAATTAAAATCTAATACCGTGTCTATATTTTCCATATTTGAGATTTCACTTGAAATATCCTTCTCAGTATCTTCAAAAGATAGTACCTTTTTCTTAGTCCTCTGCCTATAAATGTAATTGCTCTGATTTATCAAAATCCTAATTATCCAAGTCTTGAAGTATTCTACATGTTTTAATTTTTTTATAGATTTAAAAGCGATTAAAATTGTTTCTTGTACTGCATCATATACATCTTCATCATCTTTTAATCTCATTTTTGCAATTTTGTATAAATCCTTTTCTAATAGTAAAATAAGAGTAGAAAAAGCATCTTTATCTCCTATTTTTGCTTTCTTTACTAATTCCTCCATAGTAAAATACCTTTCTAATTTCGTTTGCAAACTCAACTATAATATTAGATGTTTTTTTATAACAATTCCTTTCACTTTTATATAAAATTGTTAAAATATAACTATCCACTAGTATAACTAGTGGATAATTATATCATACAATCTATTGTTACAAGTATGTTATTGTCAATAATATCTCCATTATTATCAATCTTAATCTCAACGACAACTTACTAT
>JAAWKD010000057.1 GCA_022797215.1 Clostridia bacterium | reverse complement strand
CAGGACCAGATCTGGTTCTGTCCCACATCCGCCACATAGACGCCGTCCTTCTGCATCTTCAGCGACAGTTTCCTGATAAATTCCGCCGGATCGACATATGCCGGATTCGGATTTCTCTTTCTGAAAATATTCTTTTTATAATCGTTCAACGTACCGATCCACTCTTCATGATCCTCACAGGTAATCTCCTGCTCCATGAAATCCTGGAAGATGCACTTTGCGTCTCCCACAATAGGGATTGTCGGCAGCGCATTTTTCCCGATTTCCGCCGAATCCACATCGATATGTACGAGCACCTTGTTCGTCGTAATAATATCCGGCTGGTTTACTGCCCGGTCCGCCACTCTTGCCCCGATCATAATCAGAAGGTCCGATTCGTTCATGGCGCGGTTTGCGCAGAGTTTCCCGTTATTTCCCACCATACCGAAGTACATCGGATGCTCCGTCGGCATTGCACCGATCCCCATCATCGTGGAGACGACCGGAACGCGGTATTTTTCCGCAAACCGCCGCAACTCTTCTCCCGCATCGGAGAGCAGCACCCCGCCCCCCGCACAGATCAGAGGCTTCTTTGCCTTCTCTAACTCCTTCGCCACTTTCTTGATCTGAACGATATGCCCTTTTACCGTGGGCTTATAGGTCCGCATAAAAACATCTTCCGGATAGGCAAAATTCTTCATCTTCGCATTCTGGATATCGATGGGCACATCGATCAGCACGGGCCCCTTCCTGCCGGTAGTGGCAATGTGGAACGCCTCCTTAAAGATCCTTGGAATATCCTCGACATTTTTTACCAGATAGCTGTATTTGACAAATGATTCCACCGCTCCCGTGATATCCGCTTCCTGGAATACATCGCTTCCGAGCAGTTCCGAATTTACCTGTCCGGTAATGCAGATCAACGGTATGCTGTCGGCAAACGCCGTCGCAATGCCTGTGATCACATTCGTAGCGCCCGGGCCGGAAGTCACCGCACAGACTCCGACTTTCCCCGAAACCCTTGAGAGCCCGCTTGCGGCATGCGCCGCATTCTGTTCGGTCCGAATCAGGATCGTCCGGATATCGCTCTGTAAAATACTATTATAAAAAGGACAAATTGCAACGCCCGGATACCCAAAGACGTTTTTTACGCCCTCCGCTTCCAGACATTTTACCATTGCATCTGCACCAATCATGGAATTCCTCCTTATTTCCGTTCTTTTTCTATTAAAAACCATACCATGTTTTCTGACCGTCTCCTGTTTTTTGCTTCCTTATATATATCTGCCGCCTCAGGAAACCTTATAACTTTGAACATAATATCATTTTTTTTTGAGAAATACAAGTTAAGAACTGAATTATTATGCAGCAAATCAAGTCTTTTCCGGAAACATCTGCCAAAAAATCAAGAAAAATCTGAAGTAACATACAAGTTCACTTGATAAATCACTTCAAATGTGTTACATTCATATTGTTAAACTATTACAAAATTATTACAAAGACTATTGACTTTTTTTATAAAATGTAATATTCTTTAGACTGAAAAAAGATAAGAACGAATGACAAACAATTTAGGGGAAGCGAGGATGGAGGAACAAGTTTTGGCAATTGGAGATATAATTGTAGGAATTGACATTGGAACCTCAAAAGTTAGTCTAGTAATAGGAGAGGTTAATAATTTTAATCAAATTGAAGTCATTTGTACAGCTAGTCGTAGATGCAAAGGTATCCAAAAAGGAAAAATCATTAATGAAAATGAAATTGCTTCCTGTATCAATAAACTAATTAAGGAAGCAGAAACAGATGCTAATTTAAAAATCAATTCAGCATATGTTACTGTCCCAGGAAAGTATATTACAATTGTACAAAACAGTATTTCAAAAGAAGCAAAAGATAAGTATGCAGGAATTTCTGCCAAAGATGTAGTATCCACAATTATGCAAGCAAAAGATATTGATGTTCCAGAAGGAAAACAAATTATAGATATTGTAGAAAATCAATTCGTTCTTGAAAATGGAAAAAAAGTATCTGATCCAATTGGAAATTTAAGTGGAAGTTTTACTTTAAAAGCACAAGTCATTTTAGCAGATAAAGATTATATGAGACAAGTTGCTTCAATCTTTAGAAAAGCAGATTTAGATATTGATGGATTAGTTCCAGTAACTCTAGCAGAGAGAAGTTTAGCACTAGACACTAATGAATTAAACGATAATGTAATGCTATTAGACATTGGAGCAGGTAATACAGATATAGGAGTATTTGAAGGTAATAACTTTGTCTATACTAATACAGTTGCATTAGGAGGAGATAACATTACAAAGGATATTGCATTAGTATTAAATATTTCAGAAGAAGAGGCAGATAAGCTAAAAAGGCAATATGGACTAGCTCTTAAATCCTTTATTGATAATGATAATGAAATTTTATTGACTACTTATAAAGGGGACGAAGGGAAAAAGGTTATTAAAAGTTCAGAATTAATAGCAATTATGGAAGCTAGAATTGAAGAGATCTTTTCTCTAGTCAATAGAGATATTTCAACACAAGGAATTAAACCAAGAATCAATAATGTCATATTAACAGGTCAGGGAATTACGAGTATTAATAAAAGTGATGTGGCAGGTAAGATTATTTTAAATATTCCAGTCAAAATTGCAACAGGAAGATTAATTAGTATTGTAAGACCTGAATACAGGACTGCATATAGTTTAGTAAGATATGTAGCATCAAGGCCATTTGCAAAAACTGTAGGGAGTAGTATAGACTCTGATTCAGAAGAAGGATTTTTTAGGACTCTACTAGAAAGAGTAAAAGAATTTTTCTATTCTTAATAAAGATATTAATTTTGCTTAAGTTCTAGGAAGCTGTAGCTGACGTGGATTTCTTAGCTGTATGAAGTATAAGCGAATTTAAGATAGTTCTAGGGATACTAGTGGCATAGAGATATCTTATGCAGAGGTACAGATAAGTTATACGCAAGGAATTTAGGTATGTAGAATTTAGTAGAGCTAAATTCTACGTTCATATAAGGTAACAAATACCGTAAAAAGTGGGAGGAAAGAACTTTATGATTATGGAAAATAATATGGATGAAAACACAATGCCAATGATAGATGGAACAGCAACTATCAAAGTAATCGGTGTAGGTGGTGCAGGAAATAATGCTGTAAATAGAATGGTAGAGTCAGGAATTAAAAATGTAGAATTCATAGCAGTAAATACTGACAGACAAGCATTGGTACTTTCTAAAGCAGCATCTAAAATCCAAATAGGTGAAAAAATTACTAGAGGTTTAGGTGCAGGTGCTAATCCAGATATTGGAGCACAGGCAGCAGAAGAAAGCAAAGCAGAGATTACAGAAGCGTTACGTGGAGCAGATATGGTATTTGTTACAGCAGGAATGGGCGGAGGAACAGGAACAGGAGCAGCCCCAATTGTAGCAGCAGCAGCGAAGGAAATGGGAATTCTAACAATTGGTGTGGTAACAAAACCATTCACATTTGAAGGAAAGAAGAGATTATCACAAGCAGAACGTGGAATTGAAAGTTTAAAAGGAAAAGTAGATACCTTAGTTGTAATTCCAAACGACAAATTGTTACAAATTATTGACCGTAAAACATCTATTGTAGAAGCCTTTAAAATGGCAGATGATGTTTTAAGACAAGGTGTACAAGGTATTTCAGATTTAATAGCAATTCCAGGATTAGTAAATTTAGACTTTGCAGATGTTAAAACAATTATGTTAAATACTGGAATGGCACACATGGGTATTGGTAGAGCATCAGGAGAAAATAGAGCAGAAGATGCTGCAAAACAAGCAGTACAAAATCCATTACTTGAAACGTCTATTGAAAGTGCAAGAGGAATTATTATTAATATCACAGGTGGTTCTAACCTAGGATTACACGAAGTAAATACAGCAGCTGAATTGATTCAACGTAGTGTTGACCCAGAAGCAAATATTATCTTTGGTGCAGTGATTGATGAAAGCCTAGATGAGGACCTAGTAATTACTGTTATTGCAACAGGTTTTGAAAAAGAGAATGGTCCATTGTCTGGAACAATTCCAGTAGGTGATATTATTGATAAGGCTTGGGATAAGAAGTTAAATTCTATTCCATCAGCAACAGACAGTAATAATTCCTCTGATAATTTAGATATACCATCTTTCTTAAGAAAGAAACAAGGATTGAAATAGAAAAAAATAGAAAACACAAGCTTAAAAAAGTTTGTGTTTTTTTGATGTTAGGATTTCGAATTTTGTTGTAAATTGTAAATGAAATCTTTTCTTCTCATCCATAATGTGACAGACTTTTCATTTCCAAGCTAGTATACTATAGCTATCATATTTAGTCTTTAGGTTTTAAATATAATTAATAAAGGAAAAGTGAAATGACAGTTTACTTAGATGTGGTCTTACTAGAAAACCTGTGTATGAATTATATTATTTTATTTGCAACAGGGTATTTGATGAAAATAAAAATGAAACAATTAAGATTAGCTGCTTCAAGTTTATTAGGAGGAATTTATGCAGTAATTGCCTACCTAGAAATTCTCCCTATTTATTCGAGTTTGGGAATGAAAATGATTTTATCTATCTTAATGGTATATATTGCATTTCAACCTAAAAGTATCAAGCTACTAGGAAAACAATTAGTCATTTTCTATTTGACTTCATTTGTTTTTGGAGGCTGTGCATTTGCTTTACTTTATTTTATAAAACCGCAAAATATCTTGATGCGAAATGGGGTATATGTAGGAACATATCCTATTAAAATCGCATTATTAGGAGGAATAGTAGGTTTCATTATTACATACATTGCTTTTAAAATAGTTAAAACTAGATTACATAAAAAAGACATTTTATACAATATTGAAATTACTTTGCAAGAAAAAAAGCTTTCTATTAAAGCAATGCTAGATACAGGGAACTTATTAAAAGATCCTATTTCAGGAATGCCTGTTATAGTGGTAGAAAAAGAGCAACTATATTCACTATTACCAACTAGGTTATTGGATCATATAGAAGAATGGATAGGAGGTGAGGGAGAGTTTTTAAATCAAATAGAAGAAAAAGAACTTGTTACAAGATTTCGAATGATTCCTTTTTCTTCTGTTGGAAAACAAAATGGACTGATGTTAGGCTTCAAAGCTGATCAGGTAGCAATAGAAAGAGAAGAAGGAATACAAATCAGAAAAGATATAATTATAGGTATCTTTAATCAAACTTTAAGTAAAGATAAGAGATATAGTGCTTTGATTGGCTTGGACTTACTAGAGGAAAGGAGTGAAGAAAGTGAACTTATTACAAATTTTAAAAGAGAGCATTAATACTTTATATGTTCGATATATTGGAAATGAAGAAATAGAAAATCTTCCTATTTATTATATAGGAGGGAGTCAAACTTTGCCCCCACCTTTAACCAGTGAAGAAGAAGAGGAAGTGTTAACAAAATTAGCTAGTGGAGATGAAAGTGTCAGACAAACTTTGGTGGAAAGAAACTTAAGACTAGTTGTGTATATTGCTAAAAAGTTTGAAAATACAGGGGTAGGAATTGAAGATTTAATTTCAATTGGAACTATAGGCTTAATGAAAGCAATTAATACTTTTAATACAGATAAGAAAATCAAATTAGCCACTTATGCTTCCAGATGTATTGAAAATGAAATTCTAATGTTTTTAAGAAGAAGCAATCGAATCAAAGGAGAGGTCTCTATTGATGAACCTTTAAATCAAGATGGGGATGGCAACGAACTACTATTATCAGATATCTTAGGAACAGATCCAGATGTTACTTCTAGAAGAATTGAAGATGAGGTAGACAAAAGCTTACTGCGAGATTCTATTGAGAAATTGAATAATCGAGAAAGAAATATTATGGAACTTCGTTTTGGCTTTATTAGTGGTACAGAAAAAACACAAAAAGAAGTAGCTGATATGCTACGGTATTTCACAAAGTTACATATCACGTTTAGAAAAGAAGATTATTAGCAAAATGAAGAAAGAGATTATGAGCAAAACAGGATAATAACTTGAAATATTATGTAAAATATGATAAAATAGAAAATAGAAGTTGCCAATAGGCGAATGAAAGAATGAGGTGTTAAGTCATGAAGAAAATTAGTCGGAAGAAAAATCTTGGATATCTAAAGACACATGTAGGGCACATCATCAAATGTGACGAATGGAACAGAGGAAGGGGCGTCCGACTGGAAGGCTTTACTCCTGAAGGTTACATGATCGTCACGGACTTTATCTCTAAAAAGCAAACCATACTTCCAGAAGATTACTTGGTCAAAAAATGGAGATTTGGATGACAAATACTCATTCACTAGCTGGAGAGAAATCTCTAGCTAGTTTTTTGTTGAAAAATGTCATACGATAATCGAATAGTTAAAACTCCTTTTGGAAATAATGAGAATAACAAATTATTTTTAAAAGGAGTTTTTCTTAAATGAACAAAGTAGAGATTTCTGGTGTCAATACGGCAAAGCTACCATTATTAACACCAGAAGAAAAAGTGGCACTGATGACAAAGATTAAACAAGGAGATGAAGAGGCAAGACAAGAGTTCATTAATGGAAACTTAAGATTAGTACTTAGTATTATTAGACGTTTTGGTGGAAGAGGAGAAAATGCAGATGACTTATTTCAAGTAGGGTGTATAGGTCTTATTAAAGCAATTGACAATTTCGATCTTTCACAGAATGTTCAATTTTCTACGTATGCAGTACCGATGATTATTGGAGAAATTAGAAGATATTTGCGAGATAATAATGTAATTCGTGTTAGTAGGTCTATTAGAGATTTGGCATACAAGGCGTTAGGAATTAAAGAAAGAATTTATAATGAACAACAAAGAGAAGCAACTGTAATGGAAATAGCAGAAGAATTAGGAGTGACTAAAGAAGATGTTATTATTAGTTTAGATGCTATTCAAGAACCAGTTTCTTTGCAAGAGCCGGCTTACAGTGAGAATACAGAAAATATTTATTTGATGGATCAAATAGGAGATAAGAAAAATACAGATGAATTATGGACACAAAATTTAACCATCGAAGAAGCAATGAAACGATTGAATGACAAGGAAAAAATGATCATTAATAAAAGATTTTTTGAGGGAAGAACACAAGTAGAAGTAGCAGAGGAAATTGGCATTTCACAAGCACAAGTATCTAGATTAGAAAGGTTAGCAATAGGACATATTAAGAGGATTTATAAGTAAGGAGCATAAAAAATATGCTCCTTATAAAATGTAAAAATTTATTGCAAACCTATTAGTAATATGATATAAACTAAGTAATTAAGGAAAGAAGGGGAAAAGATGATACTTTCAACATTATGCTATATAGAAAAAGATAATCAATATCTGATGTTACATAGAACCAAAAAGAAAAATGATATGAATAAAGATAAATGGATAGGAATAGGTGGAAAATTTCAACAAAATGAAAGTCCAGAAGAATGTGTTATAAGAGAAGTAAAAGAAGAAACTGGTTTGCATTTGAAATCTTATCAATTAAGATGTATTGTAACTTATGTGTCCACTAATTGGGAAACTGAGTATATGTATGTTTTTACTTCGGACGATTTTGAAGGAAATATGATAGAATGCAATGAGGGCGATTTGCAATGGATTAACAAAAATGAAGTTACAAAACTAAATATATGGGAAGGGGATAAAATATTTATAGAAAAAATGCAAAATGACAATAAGTTTTTTACAGTGAAATTTGAATATGATGGAGACAAATTATTAAGATATGATTTAAAAGAATATTAAGGAGAGTGAAAAGTAATGAATGAGGTAATAGAAAAAGTGAAACAAGAATTGTTAATAAGATGTGAAAAATCAAAACAAAAAGATGGATATGATTTCTGGAATGAACACATAAAATATGTTGTTCAAAATGCTGTGAAATTAGCCAAAGAATATGGAGAAAGAGAACAACACCATATTTTTGGTGCAGAAATTGCAGAACAATTATTAACAGAATTGGAGTATCCAAAGGAAAGAATAGAGCAGGTGAAAAATTGCGTATTAAATCATAGAGGTAGCAAAGATAAACCACGCAATACCATAGAGGAACAATGTGTGGCAGATGCAGATGTGATAGCACATTGAAGTGACCCACAAAAGTTGGACAAGTTCTATGCTACATTAGGGTAATATTCCATTCTGTACTGAATTGGACTTTTACCATTTAGCCTTAACTTAA
>JAAWKD010000016.1 GCA_022797215.1 Clostridia bacterium | reverse complement strand
TCCTAAAGATTCATCTATATAATCTTTTAAATTATTAAAATCGTCTTGCTCATTTCTAATTGCTTCTTCTGTCTTGTTTTTGGCATCTTGTGCTAATTTAAAAATACTGTTATCTCCTAATACATAAGTAAGCGTTATTCCTGCAAGTATTAGTAAAACAACCACTGTTACAACCAAAGCAACCAAAGTTATTCCAGTCGTGTTGCTTTTGATACATATAAATTGCCTATACTTACAGCAAATATCGTGTTTTTTCTCTTGTACTTTCATTTTATTCCCTCCTTTATTTTACGACATTTTTGTCGTTTTAATTATATGTTATTATTTTGTCAAAAGTCAATAGTGTTTATGACATTTTTATCGTGTTTTTTGTTTCGGTTATATGACATAATTGTCTTGGTGATATTTATGATTAAAGAATATAGAAAGTTAAGAGGCTTTACACAAGAAGAACTTGCTGAGAAGATAAATATTAGTTGGAGACAACTTCAAAGAATAGAAAAAAATGAGCAAGATACTAGTGTCAAAACTTTAAAAAGAATTGTTCAGGTTTTGAAAATACCAGATAAAGATATTATTAACTATTTAAAAGGATAATGTACAAATAAAAAAGAAGTATGAATTTTTTCATACTTCTTTTCTATTGCTTATTAAATTACAAACTTTTTGATAAGGAAGATTCCTCCTGCTAAGATTGTTGTACAACCTAAGATTAACATTACATACGTTGGATTGCTTCCTGTTGCTGGTGATAATAATACTGGCGCTTGGTCAATATCGTCTTCTCCTTTTATTTTGTTTCCTGGTGTTGAGTCAATATCTGGTGAATTATATTCATTCTCGTCTTTGCTGATTTCTGCCCAGTTTACTTTCTCACCCATATTGTTTTTACCATTAATCCATGTTAATACAATATTTACGGTTGCACTTTCTCCTGGTTGTAATAATTTATCTTTTAATTGGTCTGTTGTTACTCTTCCATCTTTTTCCTTCCACTTTGGATTATCTTTTGCTACAAATTTTAATCCTTTTGGAATGTAGTCTTCGATTTCTTTCGCATATCCTGCTATTTCTCCTTCATTTGTTACTTTGATGTTAAATCTAAATTTGACTACTATTGTATTCGTTTTTCCATATGGAATTTCTACCTTCATTGGTGGCTCTGGATTTTCATTTCCTGTATGCCCTGATTTGGTTACTGTTGTTTTTCCATCTACTGTTACGATTGCCTCTGTTACCCATTTCTTCAAGCTTAAGTCAAAGTATTTTACTTTAATCTTTTCTATATCTTGGTCGTCTTCTCCTTCATTCCACTCGTCTGGTGTTGAGTCTACATCATCTACTGGATTTCCTTCTTCGTCTGTATCATCTGATATTTGTGCTTGGTTGATAATAATTCTGTCTGATGTATTTGGCTCTGTTACCTTGAACGCTATTTTTACATCTCTATAGTCTGGCATTGACATTGTTTGTGGATTAAATGCTGCTATTAGATTTTCTTTTTCTGTTTTTTCTTTCTCTTTTGATAAGAAGTCAGTTTCTATATATTTTGCTTCTTTTACATCTTTGGTTTCTGTTCCATCTTCTTTATACATTTTCCACATAAATGCTGTATTAATACTATGTCCTGGTAAAAATTCTAATCCTTCTGGTAAATCATCTTTTACCTTACTTGCATATCCTGCTACATTTCCTTCATTAAAGATTCTTAATGTGTATATAACAGTATTTCCATTGGCTACTTCTACTGGCTCTTTAGTATGTTCATACTTATATTCATTTCCATTCTTTACAAATACTGGTGCTCGGTTTGTTATATCTGTTGTTGTTTCTCCATTTGTTACACCTGTTATGAATTTTCTTAATGCTAAATCGAAAACTTGTAATACCAATTTTTCAAAGTCATCATCATCTTGTTGGCCTGGAATATATGGGATTTTGCTTTCAATTTCTGGATCTTTATATTCTGGTAATGTGTCATCTGTTGGTAATACTACATTTTCTTCTTGTGAGTCTCTATCTATTACTTCATTTCCTTCTCTATCTGTAAATTCTGTAATTTCTGCTATATTGGTTATTTTTTCATATAGACTGATATTTTCTTTTACTTTACATCTAATTTGTACATCTATATAGTCTAATGTTGCCCCTTCCTTATATTCAAAAGCTTTGAGTAATTTTCCAGATGCCTTACTAGTTTTTACTGTTCTTCCATTTGATCCTTCTACAATTTGCCATCCATATTGTTTATTTAACTCATCGTCCATTAAAAACTCTAACTGTGGTGGTAAATGATCTGCAATCTCTGTTACAAAGCCATCTATCTCCCCCTCATTATATACTCTGATGGTATAAGTTACAATATCATTATTAGATACTCCTATTGGTTGTTTTGTATGGTTATAGTTGGCTGTTGTTTTTCCATTTAATAATGGTGCTACATCTACAACAGGCTCTCTACTTTCTAAGATGCGTGATTTTCCTGTTTGGGCATCTTGAATATCACTAATAAATTTTCTTAGGCTTAAATCAAATTCTTTTTCATCTGGCTTTGTTGGCTCTTCTAATACTAGGTCTTCAAAATCATCATCGTCCTGCTCTCCATGCCCATTTGTCGGGTCTTCTGGATTATAGTCGTCAGGATTTATTGGGTTTGGTTGTGAATCTTCGTCTGTATCAATTGGTTCTTTATTGTCATCTGCATATTTTGTAATTGCTGCAATATTTTTTAGCTTAGTAGTTTCTCCTGGTATAGCAATTACCCTACATTCTATTTCTAAATCTTTATAGCTAATTTCACTTGATGTAAGTGGTGCTAATGTTATATCTGCTAAATATTTTGTTGTAATTTTCCTTCCATCTGCTGAAGTTTCCCACTGATATTTACGGTTAATTTCACTATTTTCTTTTTCAACCATTTCTAAACCATCTGGTAAATAATCTGTAACTTCTGTAGCATATGCTTCTATATTGCCTTCATTATATATTCTTATTTTGTAAGTAACAATATCTCCTGTTTTAACTTTTAAAGCATTTTTGGGATGTTTTTTGTCTACTGTATCAATATTTCTATTAGTTAAATCTCCTAATTGTGTATTTTCTACTTTTGGGGTTCTTTCTTCTTCATAAGATGTAGTTGTATCAGCACTTTGAATCGTTGTAATAAATTTTCTTAAAGCTAAGTCAATTATCTTTTTTTCGTTTGGCACTATAATTTTAATTATATTATTATGCAATTTTATCGATAATCCCTCTATTTTTTCTGTTGTAATATTAGCTACTGTTGCGATATAATTTCCATCTACTAGTGCTTTTGATACTTCAATTTGAATATTATCTAATAACTTCTTATATCCTTTTGGCGCTTTGCTTTCAGTAATCACAATGATATCTTTAGTGTTAACATCTGTTATTGATATGGTTCCTAAATCTAATATCCCATTATCATTGGTTTGGCCTGTTTCTGTTTGTGATGCATTTGGTAGTCGATAGCTAAATTCTGCGTCTGGTAATTTTATAGTATTGTTATGTAGATCTACTTTTTCTAATTGAATTTGATAAGAGCCTGTGATTTTTTTATTTGGTATACGAATTTTAATTACATTACCATTTAGTTCTATATAAGTTCCTGCTACATTTCCAGCAGTAATATTTGCTCCTGTTAAGATGTAGTTTCCTTCTGAAATTCCTTTTGTAACCTCAACAGTAATATTATCTATTAGTCTTTGGTAACCTTCTGGCGCTTTTGTCTCTGTAATAGTAATTGTGTCTACTTCATTTGGATTTGTAATAGCTATTGTTCCTAATGTTATGCCCCCTGTATTATCTGTTATAGCTACCTTTTCCTCATTTGAATTTGGTAGTCTATATCTAAATTCTGCTCCTGATAACTTTACAGTAGTATCTTCTAAGTTTACCTTTTCTAATTGTACTTCATAGCTTCCTGTCATTTTCTTGTTAGGTACTGTAATCTTAATCATATTTCCATTGATTCTTACATTCATTCCTTCTAATTCGCCTGAAACGATTTCTGCTTTTGTTACTACATAATTTCCGTTTGAATTTCCCTTGGTAATTTTTAGACTAATTTTATCTATTAATGGGCTATATCCTTCTGGAGCAGTTTTCTCTGTTATTTGAATGATATCTGTGGTATTAACTTCTGTAATTTTTACTATTCCTAAATTTAAAACTCCATTTTCATCTGTAAATCCTATTGCTTCTTCTTGACTTGGTAACTTATAACTAAATTGTGCATTTGATAACTTTATTGTATTATCATCAGCATCTACTTTTTCTAATTGTATTTGATAGTTTCCTTCTATTTTCTTATTAGGAACTTGAATTTTTATAATATCATTTTCTATCTTAACATTAGTTCCTTCTGTTGCACCACTTGTAATACTGGCATTAGTTGCAATATATTTCCCCTGTGAAATTGCCTTGGTGACTTGTACAGTAATATTGTTTATTAAGCTTTTATATCCTTGTGGTGCTTTCGTTTCTATAATTGTAATTTCGTCTGTTTGATTTACATCTATAATATTGACTGTTCCTAAATTTAGAACTCCATTGCTATCAGTTGTTTCCATAGTAACACTAGTTGTATTTGGTAATGTATAGCTAAATTCTGCCCCCTCTAATTTTATTGTATTATCATCAGCATCTACTTTTTCTAATTGTATTTGATAGGCTCCTTCTATTTTCTTATTAGGAACTTGAATTTTAATAACATTATTTTCTATCTTAACATTAGCTCCTTCTATTACACCGCTTATAATACTGGCATTGGTTGCAATATATTTCCCCTGTGAAATTCCTTTTGTAACTTGTATTGTTATACTATCTATTAATTTGTTATATCCTTCTGGTGCTACCTTTTCAGTAATAGTAACATTATCTACTACATTGGGATCGATAATATTTATCGTCCCTAATTCTAGAATTCCCCTTTCATTAGTAGTCCCTTGTAATCGTTCTGTTGTTCCTTCTAAATAATAGTTAAATTCTGCTCCTGATAATTTAATTGTATTATCTTCACTATCTACCTTTTCTAGTTGTATTTGGTAAGAGCCTGTTATCTTTTCATTTGGTATTATTATTTTTATTATATTATTTTCTATTTTAACTACTGTACCTGACACACCACCTGATGTAATAGTAGCATTGGTTGCAATATATTTACCTTGTGAAATTCCTTTTGTAACTTGTATTGTTATACTATCTATTAATTTGTTATATCCTTTTGGCGCAATATCTTCTATAATTGTAATAGTATCTAACGTGTCTTTATCTGTAATATTTACTGTTCCTATATTCAATATTCCATTTGCATTTGTACTACCTTGTTGAAGTCCTGCTGTATTTGGTAGACTGTAACTAAATTGTGCATTTTCCAACTTGATTGTATTATTATTTAAGTCTACTTTCTCTAATTGTATCTGATAAGAGCCTGTTACTTTTTGATTTGGTATAGTTATTTTAATATTATTTCCTTGAATGCTTACACTTATTCCATTGACATTACCACTTACAATATTGGCATTTGTTGCTACATAACTTCCATTTACAATACTTTTTGATACTTGTACTGTAATTTGATTTATCAATTTATTATATTTGTCTGGTGCCACATCTTCTGTAATTATAATTGTGTCCATATTTGTAATATCTGTAATTGGTATGGTTCCTAAGTCTAAAATTCCATCTGCATTTGTTATCCCACTTACATTAGCAGTTGCTCCTGGTAGTCGATAACTAAACTGTGCATTTTCTAATTTAGCTGCATTATCATTTAAGTCTACCTTTTCTATTTGTATTTGATAAGAACCTGTTAATTGTATTTCTTTCTTGCTTGTGAAAAGAATGTTGCCTTTTTCCACTTGTACTACTGGTTGGTCTCTATATACACTCGGATTTTTTACTGACCAATATGTAATATTGGTGTCAAAAAATTCACCATTTATATTCATTTCAATATTACTTACATTGGTAGTCCTTGGGATAGAAATATAAAAACTTTGACCTACTAAATCTTTTATAGTAGTTCCCGTTGAGACTTCTATTTTGTTACTGTTTAGATATTTCACATCAAAAATTTGATTATGATTTCCGTCTAAAAATTTAGCAGTTAAAGAATAAGTAATATTTCTAATTTGTTCAATTTTATATGGTCCTACTACATATCGATTTCCTGATATTTCTACTTTTGAATTTGTTTGCGCTATTTGGACAGGATTAGAAGTATCACCTTGTGTTTGATAATTATATGAAAAACCCGCTTGTTGCGGTGTTTTTGTCAGATAATCAAATAGTGCATTAATTGCATGAATTCTAGCATTGTCTTCATCATCATTGGAATTGAGTGATGCATATGCATTATCTTGGTATCCTAATTGAATAGTTGGATTATTTTCTACATGATACTCATCATTATTAGTATAATACCATACTGCTAGCTGTTGTGTAGCATCTATGTCATCTTCTGTTAAATTATCTACTAATCTATCATTAAAATTACTTGTGTTTTCATATATTTGTGGATATTTCTTAGCATATACCTCTACTGCATCTAATAATGCTTTTTTGCTATTTATAGCAATTTGCCTATCAGTAGTAGAAGCATTTGATTTAGCTGGTATATAGCATTGTTCTAACACCCACATTAGTCTTGTATAATTTTGAGTTCCATAAATTTGATTTAATGCTGTTCGGTAGGTAGGCGTAATACTATCTGGCTTTTTCATGTCAAAAGCCTCTGTATATTCTGCTGTTGCTGTAGCAGAATCCATAGAGCTTGAACCAAATCCTGGTCCACCTTTTATACAGTAAAATGTCTCATTTATATTATTAGTTGTATTGTAGATTTTCCAAATATATTTTGTTGCATTATTCACTACTTTATAACCATAACCTGAGTTTCTAACAGCTTTAATGTTAAGAGTTTTGGTAGTAGTTGCTGTTGCCGCATGTACATGACTAAAAATGCTTATGACACTAAGCATTCCTAATGTTAAACTAATTAATAAACCTGCCTTTTTTGATTTCATCTTTCTTACCTTCTTTTGTAGATTAAGCCTATTTTTACTATTATTTTATCTTTATTTTATATTTTGCATTACCTGTTGTCAATAGCAATATTTTCCAGTCTTACTAAGATACTTTTTGTAGGCATTTTTGGCTTACGGAACACCTTTTTTTCGATTCCCTCTTTCTTTTTTTACTAATTTGACATTCTTATTACATTTTCGTCATATTATACTTTGTTTTTTTGTTTTATCTTGATTTTTTCTTAGGGCTATTAAAAAAAGCAATGTTAACAGAGCCTAAATAAAAAAGTATTTAGACATGAAATGAACCCTCCATGTTTTGTCTAACATTTTGGGTTCATATCACTTATTTTGTCTAATAATTGGGGTTCACTCCACTCCCTCTAACTACTTTTTTTCATTATTCTTTCATTTTCTCAAATCCTAAAGTTACTTTAAATAAGTCTCCATCTAAATAGATATGGAATTTTCCACCTTGTAATTCTGTTAAACTAGATGCAATAGAAAGCCCTAGTCCGCTTCCTTCTATATTTCTAGAACTATCTCCTCTAACAAAACGTTGCATTAATTCGTCTGTAGTAATATTTAATTTTTCTTTTGACACGTTTTTCATTTGAATAACGACACTTGTTTGCTTTGGTACAACATCTAAGTAAATCCTTGAACCTTCCATAGCATATTTTGAACTGTTGGAATACAAATTTTCTAAAACACGGTATAGATATCTTCCATCTGCTTGAATAAAAAGATTTTCTTCTGGAAGTGTCATGATTTCTTCTAGTTTTCTTTCTTTGAACCTATCTTCAAATTCCCCTGAAACCTGTTTAATTAATTCATTCACATTAATTTTTTCCATTTTTAATTTTATATTTCCCGAAGATGCTTTCGAGGCTTCTACTAAATCCTCTGTTAACCTTTTTAATCTTTGTGACTTACTATCTAATATTTCTAAGTATTCTTTTGCTTTTTCATTTGGCATTTCTTCCTTTTTTAATAAATCCACATAATTGATAATAGAAGTAAGTGGTGTTTTAATGTCATGTGATACATTGGTAATTAATTCTGTTTTTTGCCTTTCATTTTTTAAACTTGCCTGTATGGCATTGGATAACCCACCTGCAATATCTTCAATATAGACTGCCATTTGCTTTAATGTACCTGTTAGTTCATCAGAGTCTAGGTCTATATTGGTATTTCCTTCATAAATTGCTTGTAATGCTTTTTGAATATTCTCAAATTGCCTCATTTTTTGGAATAAATACATAAAAGTCCTTATTCCTACCCCCATAATAACTAAGAACCAGAAAAAGATAGTGGCTCTATCTCCATAATTGTATTGAGCATATAGCATAGCTGTTATGGAAATTCCTCCTACTAAGCAAAACCCTCCATAGGCTAATACTAGCTTTGTTGCAAATTTACGATTATCAAATATGTTTTTGATGCCATGACCTATCATATAGAGTATTGTAGTTTTCCATAGAGTATGTGTTTTCATTCTTTTAACTACAGTTTCTAATAACAACATACTTGCTAAGTAAATTATGAGACAACCTATTACCACTCCACTGAAAATAACTGCTCTAAGTTCTGAAGTTACTGCTGCAAAACAGGAAATCCCTATTCCTGCTATCAAAAATCCTATAACAAAAGCTAACTCTAATGGCATTTTATCAAATCCATTTAGATGAATTCCTGGACCTTTTCCTTTTTTTCCAATTCCATTTAAAATAATAAGACCTAATGCTAATAATACAGCAATACAAAGTGGAATTAAAATTGGCGCTAAAGTATTTGCTTTCATTGATAAGTCATAAGTTAATTTGGTAAGTGCATAATCGTCTTTATATGGTAAATTATCTTCTAAAGAGGTATATACTTCTTTAATATTAGCATTACTCATATTTTTATATTGCGTTTTATATCGAATTTCTTCTATGGATAAGTGTGCAATATTCGTGTCTACTTTTCCTTGTTGGAAATTCCAATAAATAGAATTTTGTCCGATAACTTCTTTTATCTCTTCTATACTATCTGTTCTCATAGTATGTTCTAAGTTCGTAACAGCAACAGCTTTTTGGGAATCTATCATTAAATATTTAAAGTTATTATTTGTATTTCTGTTGTAATAAATCGTTCCTTTTTTTCCATTGATGATTACACCTTCTTGCACATCATAGCCATAATATTCTACTAGTCCATAACGTTCATAACTACTGTCTTGATACTCTGTATACTCCTCTACCTGACTTTCCTCAGTAGCAATAAGACTTTGATTATTGGATTGGTCATTAGCAAGTACAGGAATATAGAAATAGCTATAAATAGAGTTAAAATAATTATTAGAAAATAGTTTTGTATCATAATAATTTGTTGTTTCTTCGACTTCAATATCTGTATCTATAATAACTAAACCTGTTACACAAGCAATTAAGATTAAACCAAAAAAGGGTGCTAAAAAATAACAAATATTTTTGCTAACTCTTGCCCAACTAATTTTATTTTTTTCCATTGTGTCCTCCCTTCTCTATTTTGTAATGAAACATTAGATTAATTTGAATCTAAATTTTCAATCTTATAGCCAATTCCCCATATTACCTTTAAGTATTTAGGTTCTCTTGGATTGATTTCTATTTTTTCTCTAATATGTCTGATATGTACTGCAATGATATTTTCTGCTCCATAACATTCTTCTTCCCATACATTTTCATAAATTTGCTCTATGGAATATACAATTCCTTTATTTTTTGTTAAGAACCTTAAAATATTGTATTCTGTAGGAGTTAACTTTACCTCGTTTCCTTCCACTTCTACTTTTTTGGTATCATCATTAATTACTAAATCTCCAGAATGATAAACATTTTCTCCTTCTTGCATTTGGTCTACAATAGAACCTAAAGAAGTATATCTCCTAATTTGTGAGTTGACTCTTGCAATCAGCTCTAGAGGATTAAATGGTTTTGTAATATAATCATCTGCACCATTATTAAGCCCTGTAATTTTATCGTAATCTTCCGATTTTGCTGAAAGCATAATAATTGGAATTGCTTTATCCTTACGAATTAAATTAGCTGTACTAATTCCGTCTAATTTTGGCATCATAATGTCTAATAAGATTAAGTGAATATCTTCACGTTCTTTGACGATTTTAAGAGCATCCATTCCATTATATGCTTTTAAAATCTGATAACCTTCTTTGCTTAAATAAATTTCTATTGCATTAACAATTTCTTTGTCATCATCGACTACTAAAATATTGTACATTTCTTTTTTCTCCCTTTGAATTTTCGTTTATTATAGCATATTTTTCGTTAAATTACTATAACACGTTATAGTAACTTATCAACTACAATTTGTTATACTATATCATAAACTTCTTAAGAAAAAGAAGAGGAAATCATTAAGATTTCCTTAAGTGATTTCCTTCATTTCTTTATATTCTATGTATTCTTCTATAAGTAGTTTAATAACAGTAAATACAGGAACTGCTAAAAACATACCAAGTACCCCAAAATATGCGCCTCCGACCGTTACTGCAAAGATAACAAGTAGTGGACTAATAGATAGTGAATCTCCTATGATTTTTGGATTAATAATATTGGCATCAATTTGTTGTAAAATGATAACTACAACTGCCATTAAAGCAGCTTGGCCAATGCCTCCTGTAAAAATAGTAATAATAATGGCAGTTCCTACTGCTACAATAGCTCCAAAATATGGAATTAAGTTAAATAGTCCTATCATAAAACCTAATAATATAGAATATTTTACTCCTAGAATAGACATAGCAATAGATGTTAAAACTCCTACAACAAAAGCGTCTAATACTTGCCCTCCAATAAAACTAAAAAATACTTCATTGGATTTGTTAAAATATTTACTAATCATTTGGTAAGTATCTTGCTTGAAGGTTGCTTTTGTTAGTTTTCTAAGAAATTCTAAGATTCTTTTTCTTTCTGCTAATAGATAAACAGAAACAATAAAAGATACAAATATGTTAAAAATGCTAGTAACTACATTGATAGCACCTTTTGCATATTCTGTTAGCCTTTCCATATTTAAGTATTGTTTTAAATCAATATTCTGGATACGTTCTGCTAAGTTAAGAATAACATCATTTTTCCAAACCGAATCTTCTGGCAAGTTATTAATGCTTTCCATTGTGCTGTTATAATAACCCCCAAAATTATTGACAAAGTCTGCAACACTTTTTGTAAGATTTGGAATCACAAAATTCAAAGCAAGTATGATGAGTAAAATTGCAATAATATATACTGTAATAATAGATAAGCCTCTTGCTCTTTTTACTACAAATTTAGATTTTTTTGCTTTACGATACCATCCTTCTACTTTTCTACAAGGAATATAGAATAAGTAAGCAATTAATAAGCCCATAATAAATGGCATTAATACATTAAAAAGTTCTCCAAACCAATCTGTAATTTGGCTAAAATTATCTAGTAGTTTGTATACTACAATAATGGCAATTCCTAAAGTGAACCAATAAAACCATTTTGTAAAGCTTTTTTTCTTTTCTTCCATGTTTCGTCTCCTTTTTATTTTTAGTAGCCTATTGAATTGGGCTGTTTTACGGTTGCTTGATTAGACATTTTACATAATTTGCGTTATAATAAACTTAGTTCTATTTTATTATTTTCTTTTGGCAATCATACATCTGTCAGAGTGTATGTAGACATTAGAGAATGACATCCCTTAAAAGTTTAAGAAAGAAGAGGTAGATTTCATGAATGCATCAGCGTGGTTCGTTGCACTGGGCTATTTGATTGCAGTAATAGGCATTTTCCTTTTCCTCTCTCATATCGCTCACAAGGCGTTTGTAGAGGAAAAGCGGCCGACACTCATCATCAGTTTGGTCACAATGCTTGTCTTCTGTGCAGGTTCATTCCTTTTCGCCAAATTCTTATTTGACGTAAAGGCTTGGATTTTCTCAGTAGTCTATGTGATCATCCTGCTAGCTCCCATCTTCATCCTTATCGAAGTAGCCTCCAAGGCATTTCGTGAGGAACGGCGCCCTACGTTTTTCATTACATCCTCTGCGATATTCGCAATATTCTTCGGCGGATTCCTGTTCGCGAAGTTTATCTTCGGATTCTAAGGCATTTTATATCTACAAAACCATCTGACACAAAAGCAGCCTTATAGGAGTTTTCTTCTATACAGGTTGCTTCTTGTTTATATTTCTATTGTTAGCCCTACTGGGCAGTGGTCGCTTCCCATAACATCTGCATATATTGTACTTTCTTTAATTTTCTTTTCTATCGATTTTGATGTAATAAAATAATCTATTCTCCATCCTACATTTTTTTCTCTTGCATGAAACATATAAGACCACCAAGTGTAGCAGTTTTCTTTTGTTGGATATAGATAACGGAAGGTATCTGTAAAACCTGCTGCTAATAATTGTGTCATTTTTCCTCTTTCCTCATCTGTAAATCCTGCATTTCTATGATTTGTTTTTGGATTCTTTAAATCTATTTCTTCATGTGCTACATTCAAATCTCCACAGTAAATAACAGGTTTCATTTTATCTAATTTTGATAAATATTTGCATATTTCATCTTCCCATATCATACGATAGGACAATCTTTCTAATTCCCTTTTAGAATTTGGTGTATAACAATTTACCATAAAAAAGTTTTCAAATTCTAGTGTAATGATTCTTCCCTCTTGGTCATGTTCCTCTATTCCAATACCATAGGTTACATTGATTGGTTTTTGTCTTGTAAATATTGCTGTTCCTGAATATCCTTTTTTAATTGCACTATTCCAATAACAAATATATTCTTGAAAAATACTGTTTAATTCTAGGTCAATTTGTTCTTCTTGCATTTTGGTTTCCTGTATACAAAAAATATCCGCATCTACATTTTTAAAAAACTCTTTAAACCCTTTTTGTGCTGCTGCTCTTAATCCATTCACATTCCAAGAAACTAATTTCATTTTTACTCTCCATGTCCTTTTTTATATTTTTTCATTGGCATAATATCACCTTCTAAAAAAAAAGTAAATAAAAAACGTGAAAAAATCACGTTTTTATTTATTAATTTTATGATTTTTCCCCGTTTTATTCTTATTTTTTATTACATTGCATTGAAATATACATTTCCACCTATGTTAACTCCTGATGCACATCCTGCTGAACGGAATGATAAGTAATTATGATTTCTTTTGCCATTTAAGGCATCAATTACCGCTTGTTTCACGTGTGCTGGATAGTTACCATTTAGTCTTTTTACCCAGTGGCTATCAATTGAGTAACAGAATTGCCCTGGAGCTTTATATTGGCTTAATGGATCTGTTCCATTATATTTCCATCTACTACTTGCTGCTCTATTACATGCAGTAGTAATAACTGCAAGTGAAGCATTATAGCTTGAAGATGCTTCTTGTGCTGTAATAGCACATAGTAAGTCTAATTCTGCTTCTGAGTAGCTCCATTTTCCTGATGCATAACTTACTCTTGGTCCATTATTTGATCTAGTTGTTATTGTTTGCTTGTTTCTTACTTCAACAATTTTATTAACTGGTTTTTTAATAACCTTTGAAGATATTTCTTTCTTCTCAATTTCTTTTTTATTTTGATATTTTACTTTATAAGTAACTTCTTTTAATCCATCTACACCATATTGTACAATTCTGTCTTGTTTTGCACCTTTTCCAGATGCAACATTTTTTGTAATTGTTTCATATGGGATTTTTACTTTTTTGACTACTATTTTTTCAACAATAGTATCATAATTTTTTAAAATTTCTTCTGCTGTAATATCTTCAGATGTTTCACTAATGTCTGCTTCTTCAATTTCTTGTTCTGTCTTTTTAGAAATTTTAATTGTCTTGTTATCAGATAGTTCTGATTCTAAATCAGGTACTACCTTTTCATCATCTAACAGAATAATGTGGTTTTCATCAAGTATCTCTGATACTTTTGTCTTGCTTGTTAGTACATTCATTTCATATCCACTAGCTAAAACTATTTTAACATTACGGAATGTTGCATTTCCTGCCATTACACTTGCTGCCATAATTAGAATAAAGATTAAGCTAATGCATAAGATCTTCTTCAGCGATATTGATGCTTTATCATCATTTTTCATAAGATATTGTTCCCTCCTTTATTCAAGACCAACAACTACATTATACCATTTTTGTTAAGAAATGTCAAATTTCCGTAGGTTTTGACGTAAGTCCTTCCCTGCCTTAGGTTTGTAAAATATTGCAAAAATGGCAAATTTCGAAAAGCATCTATTAGTATATTATATGCAGGCTTGTACATAGATATGACTATTTTTACAAAATTTATTTTATTTCGAAAATTCTTTTTGCATTTTCATAAGTAATCTTTGCTATTTCTTCTACTAGAACACTTTTTTCTTGTGCTATTTTCTCTGCCATATATTTCACATTTCTAGAGTCATTACGTGTTCCTCTTCTAGGCTCTGGTGCTAAATAAGGGCTATCTGTTTCTATTAAAATTCTTTCTAATGGCACTGCTCTAATGGCTTCTTGGGCATTTTTCGCATTTTTAAAAGTAATTGGACCTGCAAAAGAGATATAAAATCCAAGTTTTAAGCCTTCACGAATTAAGTCTAAATTGAGTGGGCAACAGTGAAATATGCCTTTTTTGATTGGTCTTATTTCGCTTTTTAATATTTCTAAGGTATCATAAACTGCTTCTCTTGTATGAATGACAATTGGCAAATTTAACTGATTGGCTATTTCTATTTGCTTTTGAAAAGCTAATTTTTGTTCTTCTTTATTTTCTTTATTCCAATAATAATCTAAACCAATTTCCCCAATTGCTACTACTTTTTCTCGTTTCGCTAATTCTTGAATTTGTTGTAATTGTTGAATTAGAGTTCTTTCATATTCTATTCCTTGGGTTGGTATATCATTTGGAGAAATACCTACAATAGCATAAATACTTTCATATTCTTTAGCAATTTCAACTGCTTTTTGGGAAGATTCTACACTATATCCTGCACAAATTAATTTTGTTACACCTTCCTCCTGAATTGCTTGTAAAACTTCTTCTCTATCTTGGTCAAACTTCTCATCATTGTAATGGGCATGTGAATCAAACAATTCCACTGATTCCTTCTCCTTCTATCTATTTATAATAAATTTATAAAGGTCTATTTAAAAATAATTGAAAAACTTGCAACAGCATATTTTTCTATATGTGAAAGGCTTAAATCCATACTTTCAATATCTCCTAAATTTAGCCTTTCTAAGTTTGCTGTTGGCTTATGTGTATCATCGTTTTGTATTTCTATTTTTGTCCATACATCTCCTATTCCACTAGGTAGTCTACTTGATATTGCTTTGAATACCGCTTCTTTTGCTGCAAATCTTGCTGCATAATGCTGATACTTCATTTTCTCAGTGTGGTCACAATATGCAATTTCTTCTCCGTGTATAGATTCTTTGTAAAAATTTTTCTCCTTGCTTTTCAATTGCTTCTTGAATTCTTTTTACTTCTATTATGTCTATTCCTGTCTGTATTTGCATTTTTCTTCCTCTTTTTCTTTTATATTTAAGCTTTTTACTACCTACTAGCAAAAAATATAATACTAACTAAATTAATAGCTATCAGAATAATCATAAGTACAATAAGCCATTTATTGCTTTTCTTATTCTTACTAATCTCATAATCTTTATAGAGCAAATCATACTTTTGCTTTAGCTTATGGAAAGTAGTTTGTAAAATCTGCTCTTCTGTGTAATATTTTTCTAATATCTTTCCTATTTCATTATAAGTAATCTCATAAATCCAATCTTTTTTAGCAAAAGTTAAAAAGTCTTTTTTTATTCTTTCAAATTGTTCTGTTTGCTGAAATTCATAATTTAACTTTTTGAGATATACCTTTTTATATAGATTGAAAATAAAATGATATAATTGTTCATTTTCAAATTGAAAAGGCAAAGTGGTATAATTCTTTATGTTATTATCACAGGTTAGCAATACGGTAGTATTATTGGAAAAACCATAATAAAGGTATTTCTCATGATAGGTATATGCTTCTTTGAGTGAAACATCTTCTGTTTGTTCTCTTGCTGACTTTACCATTCTAAATTTTTCAAATTCTTTTTCTAATAAGTTTATATCTGTATTTTCATTCCAACTGGCTTGATTTAAGCAAACATAAGAATAAGTAATTAGCCTGTCTGTATCTAAGTTAATTTGTTTTGCCTTTAAATTATGCCCTGCAATTTTTCTAATAAAGTCTGAAAAGGATTGCATATTATTGAGTTTTCCAGTTTGAATTTTAATTGCTTCATATAATTTGCTATGTTCTGCTTTCGAATTAATATCTCTAAATTTATAATTAAAGTTGAGTACATCAGAAAAGTTCTGGTTTTCTGTTAATGCTGTTTTTAGCATTAAAAAGCATACTCCTGTGCTAAAGCACACAAGTTCTACCTTAGTAATATCGAAAAAGATTCCTCCTGCTTCTCCAATTTTTCCTGGAACATCTCCTTCTAGGGTATATTCAAATATATTACAAGGTTGCTGACTAAGTATTGTAGCTTGCATTTTCTTATCCATTGTTTCGAGTTGTTTTATTTCACTTAGTTTCTTTTCTAACGACCAAAACATCTTCTCTTTTAATTCTGGTAGAAAATAGGTATCAATTCCTACATCTTTTTTACGGTCAAATAGCTTTAATTTGCAATTTGGACTTTTTAGTAGTTGATAGATATAACTTTGATACTTTTTTTCTTCAATTAGATAAGAATAAATAAAATAAGTATACTGATATTTCATTTTAAAATCCATCTTTTGTTTACCTCTTTATTTGTTTTCTTATGTTATTTGTCAGTATAGTAATTTAGGTTTAGGTCTTCTCCTCTATGCCATTTATGAATAAATTCGATTAAAGAAGCATTTTCTAATGCATAAGATGGTGCAATAACTTGTTTTCCTTTAGAGTCAATACATCCCCACATTCCATCTTTTTTTACACTGGCATATCCAAATTCATTTTGCTCTCTAGCGTCATCATAAATATAATCTACTACTACTATACCATCTTTATTTACATATCCATATTTTTCGTCTTTTTTATCTAAGAATAATGTATTTCCTTTTAATAATTCTTTACTACTTTTTTCTTCAAATTTGAAATTATAATATTTGTATTCACTTCCTACCCTAACCTTCATATATCCTAATTCTGTATTTATCTCAGAAAGAATGCCTTTTAGCTTTACTGTTAAGTCACTTCCAATAAAGTCTGTATCTGCTAAGTTTGCTTTATCTCCTTCGAAAATTCCGCTTTCTGTTCGATATATTAAGCTTTCATAGCTTTCTTTAATTTTCTTTTCTCCTGCTAAATTGATAATTCCATATTGATTTTTTTCTTTGAATATATAGTTATCATCACAAGCATAAGTAATATCTTGATATTTGGTATCTATTTTTGTTTCACCTGTTAAAGTAACAACACCATACTTGTTATTAGAAATTATAACCACATTTTGTCCATCAATAGATTTTACTTTATCAAATTTGCCTTTTAAATATATTGTTCCTTCACTATTGATAATTTCCCATTTGTCATTTTCTTTTACAACATAATTTCCATTTCCATAAATAGCTTGTACATCTTGATATTTTATTTCTACTGCTATGGCTTTATCTCTTCCAATAACACCTTTTTGATTACTACTATTGGTAACAATATATCCATTTGCATATTCGTTAGAAATTGGTTTTATTTCTTTATATTCTGTTTCTATAATTGTTGCTCCAATATGATCTACTAATCCATATTTTCCATCTTTTTGAATTAGAATACTATTTTTAACACCTTTTAGGGCTTCAATAGAATCATATTCACATTTTAAAAGTTCTTTTCCCTTAAAGTCCACTAGTCCGTATTTTCCAGATTTTGAAACTAATAAGGCATCTGTTTCATACCATAAATTATTATTGTCATCATAATTTTCCAATGCTTGAATCGTATCATATCCTGTTATAATTTCTTTTCCTTTTTCGTTGATTACTTTTGCCTTATAAGACCCCTCTATGTAATTAACATCATAGGTACAAAGGAAGACATCTTTTTTACTGTCTGGAATGATAATTGTTTCATCATATTCTGGTTTGATGATGGTATCCCCTTTAGAATTGATGACCCCCCATTTTTCATTTGTATATACTGCAAAGTATTGGTTTGCTACTGTTTTTTCTTCTGTTCCAATTTCACCACTTAGTAGTTTACTAATTCCTACTACTACCATAACGATAACTGCTAATGCGATAATGACTGCAAATATTTTTTTCATATTTAGCTTTTTCTTTTCGCCACTATATCTTTTAGCACCACTACTCATTTAAAATTCCTCCTAGTATTGTTCGTCAACTGCTAAGTTTAAAATAGTTTTATTGATTGACAATTATACTATATCATACTTCTATTGTCTATGACAAGGCATTTTCAAAGTTTTCCTTAGAGTGTTTTTAGTTACATTTAATTATGCCATTAAATGTCAATACATTTTATTGCCGTTTTATGTCATAATTTGTCAAGGTGATAGCATATGATTAGAGAAAAAAGAAATCAATTTGGTTATACCCAAGAAGAAATGGCTAATATGCTAGAAATTAGCTTAAGGCAATATGTTAGAATAGATAAAGAACTATGTCTACCTAGAACTGATATCCTAGACAAGTTAATCTCTATGTTTAATTTAAGTAATGAAGAAATTGGAATTTATGTTAAAACTGTGTTATATAAGAAAATCTCCTAAAGGAAAAAAATCCAGTAAGAAATTTTTTAATTGTTTCTTACTGGTTTTCTCTTTAATTCTCTATTTTAGCTTTTTGATTTTTGCTAATCTTTGCTGCAATTACAGTCATATCATCTTTTTGTCTTCCAAAATCATTATCAATAGCTTCTTCTAAAATTAAATTTGCTATTTTTTGTGCGTCATCTGTTTGTAAATCTTCTAATAAATATTTTACCCATAGTTCTTTACTTAAATATTCTGAGTTAGCCTCTATAACTCCATCACTACACATAATGATAATATCGCCTTCTTGCAAGTCGTAATCATATACGACTAAGTCACTTTTTTCTAAAATTCCTGCTGGTAAAGTAATTGCTTTTAATAATTGTACTTCCTTATTTCTCTTAACATAAGTTGGACAGGCTCCATTCTTAATAAATTCCATATTTCCACCAAATAAGTCTAATATTTGAATGTCTAAAGTAGCATACATATCTTCTTTGCCTGTTGCTGCTAAAGTAGAATTGATGAGATTTAATGAAGTTTCTTTATCAAATCCTGCTTTGAATAATCTTTCTAGCATCTTTACTGCTATTTTGCTACTCTTCATTGCTTCTGGTCCAGATCCCATTCCGTCACTAATTGCTACCAAATATTTTCCGTCTTCTAATTTTGTTTCGATATGACTGTCACCTGAAACAGTTGAATCTGCCTTTGTACTTGTTGCTACCCCTATTTGAACACTATATTTGTCATCTGATAAATAAGTAAATTTGCAACCTGCCTTATTTTCTCTTAGTCCACATTCTTGTGCTTGAATTAAGAATTTATCTCCTAATACTTTGTTTAGAATTCTTCCTATTTTTTTAATATTACATTTTGTTCCTTCTATTTCATCACAAATCTTATGATATATTTCTACTTGATACCTTCCTGAAGGAAATTGTTTGATTTTAATTCCCTCTGTTTCAATTTCTTTTTCATTTAATAATGCTTGAATTTCTTGTTTTTTACCATCAAATGGATCTTCTTCTGTTTGTTCTTCTTTCATTTCTTCTGCTAAATGTGAAATTGCTTGTGATACTCCTTCTAGTCCGTGTAGCTACAGTTTTTTTGCTTTGTTGCATTTTCTTTTTCCAAATGAAATTTATCTTACTCATTCTGTAAGCAGAATTAATTGCTTTTATCATTTTAGATACATCTTCTATTACTTGCTCATTTTTTTCGTAAAAGCCTACCAAATAATTATTATGTTTTTCTAAAATCGCTACAAGTTCCTTTTCCGTAATAATTTCTTCTTTTAATAGATGTCTGAAAATGTCATCTACAATATTATCCTGGTTTTCTTCTATTTCTTCATAAAGCATATTTTCTTCTATTTCCTGTAAATTGATTCTTAATTCTTCTAAGAAAATCTGCTCATTAGATAATTCTTGCCTTTTTAAGTCTTCTTCACTAACTACTGTGCTTGCTGCTTCTTGATAACTTTTAGCCATATCTTGAATAGCTTCTGACATATGGTTTAATTTTAAAATTGCGTCTTCATTTTCTGTTAAACTTCTTCCTGTGATAGTCGTTTCTGGTAATAACTTTTCTTTTCCTATAAAATCTGCGATATCTATTTTTACTTTTTTAGGAACTGCTAATAATCCTAGAAATGCTATTAGGATTTCTTGGAATAAGATGATTGGTACAGTATTTCCGTTAGCTACGTAGGTTAATGCTATATTTCCTAAAATAAAACCTATTACTACACCAATTTTGCCAAGTTTATTAAATAATCCTGCTATCATTCCAGAAATGGCATAAGATGCAACGAGAATTGGCTCTGAGTCTCCTATGATGCCCAAGGTTACTCCTATCATAATACCTGAAGTTGCGCCAACTAACATTCCATTTTTCCATCCTAACACAAGGACAATTAAAATGCTTAAAATATTTTTGATACTGAATCCCCAAATTGCTAAGTCACCAAAGGAGCAAACTGTAATGGCTAATAACAGGCTTGTCCCCATAACTTCTTCTACAGAAAAAACTGTTTTTTTACCTAATTCTTTTATGATTAAAATACTATTAGCAAATATCTTATAAAATACAAAACAACTAACTGCTAACATGATACTAGTTAATACATCATATATGTAAAAACTTCTAAAAAACATTGGTACAATTTGTACAGTTAATACTGATAAAAATAGTCTAAAACCTAATCTTCTTTTTTCATTTACCAATTCCTCTATTTTTGGTCTTTTTAATAGAGTTACGGCAAAGAATACTAATGTTGTGAGAAAATAACTTAGTGTACCATTTGGTCCAAATCTAATCCAAGTACCAATTAGTGTTAGTACATATACAATACCAATGGGAGAGTAATTGCTTAACATTGCAGCTAAAAAGCTGATGGCAAATGGGCTAAGACTTAGTATTAAGTTCTCACTACTAAATCCCACCATTGATATTAAAAAACTGATTGTATATAAAAGGATATTTTGTATTGAAAAAAGATTTTTTACTATCTCTTTCATTGTTCTTTTATTTGGTTGTGTATTGGTTTGTTGACTTTCTTCCCTAAAATCTTTTGCTATATTTTGAAACACTTTTGACCACCCCTACTTTTTAATTTGGCTTTTGTAAATGGCAATTTTTTAACATACCACTGCTTGTACTTTATCAATTGCTTATTTATCATAATACAAGCCTAGTAAAATGTTTGTCGCTTTTCGTACCAAATTCAAAAAAGTTTTCTCTTTTTTTTGCTATCTTTTGTGTTCATTTTTCATTTCTATTATTTTTATAGCAATTATTTTACCTTAAAATGTCGGAAATTACAAGGTTTTGTTGAAAATAAATAGAAACACAGGACTTAGCTACACTTCGTTACGCATAAGTTATCTGTAACTTACTGCGTTCGAACAGCTAGCTTAAAATCCTGTGCCTCTTATTGATCAATTATTCTATTTATTCCTTACTTAGAACTTTCTTCTTAATGAAGATAATTCCTACTGTTAAGATAACTAGAACTGTTGCTGCTATTGCAATATAGACAATTGTATTTCCACTACCAAATGGTGGTAAAATAGTTACTCTTTCTGATTTTACTGCATCTACTTCTTTTGGTAATTCTGTTGGGTCTTGATTTCCTTGAATTGAGAATGCCATTCTTCTACCAACAGTATTTGAAATACTTGTAATTTCTGCGATGTTGTCATATGTTTTGTCATCACTGCTGTTTTCTGGATTGATTAATTGTGTTAATACTAATCCCACTTTTACATCTTGTCCTGGTGCTAATGTTGCTCCTAATTTGCTTGTACTAATTACATCATTGTATTTTGCTATATTGGTTGCTATTGAATTGTTTAATCCTAATGTTGTGATTGCATTTTCTACCTTTTGCCATTCTGTTCCAACATTATTTTCTTCTTTAAAGGTTAGGTTATTAGCAACATAGTCTGTTACAGTATCTGCTTTTGTTGTAACTATTGTTCCCGCACCAGTTCCTTTATAGTAGAAGTCTTCTCCCTCGTAGTCTGTTTCACCTACGTTAGTTACTTTTAATTCATAGCTAATTCTGATGTTTGCACCTTGCATTAATTCTTCGTCCATAGTTGCTACAATTAATCCATTATTTCCAGTAACTGCATCGTATGTGCTTGCCACTAAGTTGTCTACATCTGTTCTGTATGCATAACGGTGGTTGCTGCCATAGTAGTCTTCGTATTTATTGCCTTTCATTTTGTTTTTCAATTCATATTCTTTTGCTTTTAAAGTCCATTGTAAGTCTGTCATTTGATCATTTGCATCAAATAGAATGTTTCCATTTGCTAATGTAATTTTTACATTGGTAATCTTTTTACTTAATTCTAATTGTGCTTTTGGTCTTTCAACAAGTCCTAAATCTACATGGTTTACAGTGTAATTTCCGTTTTTATCATTATCGTATTTGTATACATCTGCACCATTACTTACATCTGCGTCTCCGTCTGTACTTGTTCTGTTATATTCACCTTGTAATACCATTAATCCTGTTTTCGCTGTCATACTTGTATTTGAAATTAATTCTGAGGTATTTCCATCTGTATATGGTGATGCTAAAATTTCTGCTTTTTGATTGGTTACCTTATCTTTACTATAATTAATAATTTCTTGTCTTCTTGTCCAATCATCTTTAGCATCTGAGAAGTTTTTACCACTTAAGCTTAGTTCATCTATTTCCTTCACATCATAATATTCTCCAGTGTATCCATCAACTTGTTCACCTGTATATTCTTTAATTTCTTCTCCAGAGTTCATGTCTTTTTGATATACAGTTGATTTGAAGTCTTGACCATTATAAGAAGTTGCATTCTTTCCGCCATTTGCAGTGGTATTGACAGTTGCTTGTGAGTCACCATATGTAAATTTAATATAATAGTTACCTGGAATGATGAAGTTTCCTGTATCATCTGTCTTGAATTCGTATTTACCATTATTAGTTTCTACTTGTTGCCATACATATTCATTTCCATCTTCTAGTCTTTCAATTAATTCTACTGTTACTCCACTAATTCCAATTTCTCCATCTTGTCTCATACCATCACCGATTATAGCATTAGATACATTTTGTGTTCTCTTATCTTCCCATACATTACCATTGATGCTTCTTATAAAGCTATTATCTACTGCTACTTTGATACTCTTTGCACGGTCTGTATCATTTTCGAAGTTCTTCTCGTATTTATTTCCTTGTAAGTCTTCACTACATAAGTTACCTGGTGTTGAGTTAATATCAATTAAGCCTGCTGCGTCTGAACTTCCTTTTGATACTCCATTTGGTAAGCTTGTACCATCTTTATAGTATGTTTTGTATCCATTGATTTCTACATAGTTTTCTTTTAAGCTGTTGTCATCATCTACAATAACTGGTTTGTCACCATCTTTTCTTACTTGGAAGGTTAGGTAAATATATGCTTCTTCACCACTTGCTAATTTCTTTCCTTCTAGTCCTTTTACATATACATCATTATACTCTCCTGTCATATCGCTCTTGCATTCACTACTGCGTGATTCATATTGACTAGAGTCTGCACTTTTTACCTCTTTACCTTTATTTTTTATATTACCTTGTAAACTTAAATTATCAATAGAGTCATAGTAGTCTGATTCTGTAAAACTAATTTCTTCTAAATCATTACTATTGCTATCGCCCTTATACATTACCCAAGATAGGTTTTCTTTGAATTCATAGTCTTTATCATAGAAATCTACAATTTCTGTAATTTCTCCTAAGATACTTTCTGATGCATTTCTAACCGTAATCTTGTATGTTACATATAGTTGTAATTCTTTATCTTTTCCTGCTTTATTAGTACTATCACTTCTATAATTATAATCTGCCTCATATAGTTCTCTTGTGTAGTTACCATCATAGTAGTTATTATAGTCTCTCATTCTCAATTGAATCTGCCAGTAACCACCTGTACCATTTTGTGCATTTTCTTGTTCAATTTCTGCTTTTCTTTTTAGGTAAGCTTGATAATCCGCTGGTTTTCTTCCACCTTGCTCATATTTTAGTCTTAATTGTCTTAATTCTTCTTTTTGAGCATCTGAAAGCTGTTCTCTCTTATTGTATTCATATACTTCTGTTTTTCCGTTAATTCTAGTTGCTGCATAAAGTATATCTTTCCTTAATGCCATATCTACTTCTTGTCTTCTCCATAAACCTTGGTTAATGAAGTATTGACCTGGGTAAATTGGTTGATAGAACACACCTGCAATTGTTGATGACTGTACATTATTGTAATTTAACATTAATGAACTACCCTCAATTTGAATTTGTTCTTCTTCTTTATTATTTACAATAAAGGCATCATAAATTGGGTATAAGTCATGGTCTGCACCTTGTGCCTGTGTATAAGACTTGATATAAGTGTCTTGTATAAATTGTAATTTCTTTAATAATTCTTCGTCTCCACCTGCAATTTGTTGGTAAATACTGATAATATCGTCTTTTTCTGGTGATTTTTTATTTGTCTTGATGTATTCTTTAATTTTCTTTGAGATTTCACCTTCTTGAAGTTCGTCTGTTTCTTTAATCTCGCCACCTTCTATTTTATAGAAGCTATCAATTAATCTAGTCTCTTCTGTATAGTCTCCACTTTCTGTCATTTTGAATCCCATTAAATCATATTGTGAGAAAGATTCATTATAGCCACCTTTTAATGGTGCTATCTGAATAGATCCACTTGGTACTTGATAGTTTGCTGGTGCTGAACCTATTTCTGCAAAGTTTTGGTCATATCCATCTCTATCGTCTGGTGACTCTGTTCCTTTTGAAGTAACTTCCCATGGTTGTTGATTATATACACCTAAGTTTCTTTCATAATCTGTTGGTAAATATACCTGTCCATTATATTCAAATTCTACATAGTATTTTTTCATTGGGTCTAATCCATCAAACAAGTAATATCCTGCTTCATTGGTATAAGTTGGGTTGACTCTAGTCATTACTTCTTCATCAGATAATCCTTGTTCATTTGGGTCTTTCATTAATTTAGCTACTTCTCCATCTTCTGTATATAAAGTAACTTTGATGTTTGGTAACATTCTGTCATTATCATTTTTCTTACCATCTGCTAAATTCTCTTTTCCTGATGGAACATCTTCCCATACATATCCCCCTAATTGCATTGGTAGTATAATCAAGCTGTTTTTATAGACGTTTATGTCAATAACGTCTGGAATGATGTCTGGTTCTGGTGGTGGTGGTACATCAGTACCAATATTAAGATCTGCTTGATATAGTGTTCTTTCTCCCTCTAATACATTACCATGTGCTTGAATATGTATTTTAGTTAGGCTAGAAAATCCATGAGCCTCAATGCTCATTGCTGGTGGCCCTCCCCATGGTGGGAGTGGATAAGGTGGAAATGGTGAAAATTGAGGCTGTTGTTCTTCTCTAAAATTAATTTGATATACATAGCCTTCCATGTCACACACATTCGTCTTCGTTACTGCCATCCATTTGAATTCTACATGTAAAAATATATAAGATACCACATCAGTTGGATCTGTACTTCCTGCATTTGGGTCATCAATCACAATATAAAATTCATCTTCTCCTGCTGACTTTCCTTTTGGATATACTTGTTTTGTTTTATCAATGTATGATTTGTCACTTTCATTTGGTTCAAAGAATTCTAATTTCTTCTTTTGATTATTAGAATCAATATATTCTTTGATCTCAATTCTATCCTTAATTTTCTTTCCTTCTTGGTTGTATCCAACCATATACATATCAGAAATTCCACCAAATGCTAAATCGTCATTGCCATATACTCCATTAATATAATCAATAGAGTATGGACCAATTGTCATTGTTGTTGCATTTTGATCTACCTTCACTGTCAATTTATCTTGGTCTGTTTCGTCTACTACTTTAATGTCTGGATTGTTACCATTTCCTATGTTCTGTCCATTATCTGTAATTTTGTCATGAAATTCTTTATATAGAACTGCTTCATCATATAATGCTTTTCCTTCACTATATCCATTCTCACTTCCTGTAGGATCAATACCTCTGTTCCACTCTGTAAACCATACTGCTACTTTTTTTGCCATTGTAACTTCTTTCATTTCTGGATAAGTTACAATATATCCTACTTCTGGATAATAATTTCCTCCTTGTTGTAATACACTATGATGATTTCCTGTACATTCTAAAAGTGGATAAGTTCTATATGGAGATTGGTATACATTTGTAATCATTTGCCACATAGGCTCATTATACCAACTTCCCATTTGGCTCACTCCCCAATATATTTCAAGTCCTGGTGAGTTAATATATCCATATTGTTGGGCTACACTAAATGGTATGGTACCTGCTTCTCTTCCAACTGCCGCACCATGCTCTATACAGTAGAGTGCTTTATTTGGGTCAAAAGCAATTCCATCAAGATGTGTTTGTAATACTTCAAAAATTCCAGGTGAATCTGTACTAGTAAAATTAGATGAAGTGTTCACTTTAATTGTATATTTATTTTGGTTTTGTCCTAATTGCTTTGCTACATTTTGAGTAACCCCTTGAATAGAAGAAACGATTAGATTGGGTAATATGAATACTGCTAATGTGGCAAGTAATAATACCATTAAAATATAATATTTTCTTTTCTTATTTTCTATATTTATCATATCCTTTCGCCCTCCTTTCTAATTTTTCTTTTCTGTTAAAACACGTTTTTTGATTTCAAAAATCCCAAATCCTAGTAGTGCAACTACTGCTAAAACAAAAGTTGTATAAATAATTACCTTACCTGTTGCTACTGAAAGCATAATGTCTGCACTTGACATATCATCTTCTGATTCTAGTCTATTAGCTGGAATAGAGTCAATATCTTCTAATCCCAATTCATTATAGCTTTCATAGATTTCAGCATTATTATTAATCATTTTACCAATATTCTTATTATTAATATTGAAACTTAGTACTAATTTTACTTCTTTACTTTGTCCTGGTGCTATTTTTTCATTTTCTAGTGCAGTATTATAAACTGCGCCATTATTATCTGATAAATACCAATCTTTGTTTAATTCACTACTGAATTTTGCGTCTGTTGGTAAATAATCGATAATTTTCTTGACAAATCCTTCTACTTGCCCTTCATTGGTTACTACAATTTTGTATTCTACAACTAAACTGCTCTTTCCAACATCTTTACTTGCAATTTCACGTTTTGTCATTTTTGAATTGTTATAGTTATATACTTTGGTTCCACTGCTTGGTGTTGTTACTGTAATTTTACTAATATATTTGTCTAATCTTAGGTCAAATTTTTCTGCTACAAATAGTCCTATATCAATATCTCTTACATGTGCATTTGTAATTTTAATCGTATTACTTACACCTGCTTGTCTTTGTTCTCCATTTAATACAATTTTCATATTGGTTGCATCTGAGTTTACGCTTTCTGCAACTCCTTGTTTTTGGTAATCTGTGATACTATATTTTCCTGCATCATATAAGAATAATACTAGATATTCTCCTGATTTTAAGTTTGTAAATTCGTATTGTCCATTTGCATTTGTTGTTGCTATCTTTTCAGCACCAGTTGTTACATCTTTTACAATTTGGCTATTAGATTTATATAATAATAATACTTGTACACCAGCTAATAGTTCTTCTGTTTCATCTCTTTGTCCATTTTTGTTTTCATCTATCCATGCTGTTCCTGTAATTTTGTAACTTCCACTTGGTTTATTACCACCTGGTGTGTTTCCTCCTGGCTTTTGGTCTTGATGTGTATTTTCATCATATTCAATAATTGCTTTTACGGTATTAGATTCTATTGCTTGAACTCCTCTTGCTGATATAGAAGCTTTTGTGACAATTTCTTTATCATTCTTATCTGGTAATAAATCTGCTTTTACAGTAACTGCTAACTCTACTTTTGCTCCTGCTTCTAATCTAGCTATGTTAATTGTTAGTTTACCATCTCTTGCTGATGCTGTTGTTTTTGTTTCTCCATCATAGGTATATTTTGCCTTGACTAGTTTAATTCCTTCTGGAATTGCCATTTCAATTATGTTTGAGTAAGAAGCAATTTTACTTGTATTTTCAGCAGTAAAGTGATAAGTATATTCACTTCCTTCTTTTACATATTGATTATCTAATGCTTTTTGCTCTATTTTTAAGTTAACTGCTTCTGCTACAAAATTTTTGCTATTAGAATAATGCGTTTCTATTTCATCTGCTTTTGCATTCATGAAAAACTCATGTACACCACTAAAGTTTTCTAACTCTACTTCCATTAAAATGTATACGCTACCTCTAATATTTACTTGTTGTGGACCTGTCGGTGCATTTTCATTATCTCCATTCATTATTTGATTCCAATATAAAGTAGAGCTTTTTAATGTGCCTAAATTCATGGTAATGTTATTTCCATTGATTGTAATGTTGTCTGTTTTCTTGTCTTTAAATGTAGCTGTGTCTGAATAGTAGATCTCACTTATTTTTACACCATTTGGAATATTGATGTTTAAAGTAACATTATTCAAGTCTTTATCATAGGAAATATTGTTTACTTGAATATTATATCTTACTTTTTGTCCATTTTGCATAATGGTAGATTCATGTATATTAGGAGTACTAATAATTTCTAAATCTCCTTTTAATACGGTTAACGTGTAAGGTTCTGATTGAATATCATTGTTCATATTGTCAGCTGATATTCTTACAACATTTTGAAGTTCTTTGTCTCCTGGGTATTCTTGCTTTTCAATTGTTTGTGTTGTTCCATCTTCCATTGTAATCGTTTCTGTCTTTTTGCCTTTTTTGATTCTCAATTCATATTGTTTTGTAATAGTTTCTCCTGCTTTGATATTTCCTAAGGCAATTGCTTTTTCTTTGCTAGTACTATCTATATATGATTTATTTCCTTCTGCAATTTCAGTATGTACAGTACCATCTGGTGCTGTAATGAATAATTTCGCATTTTCTGCTGTTAGCCCTCCAGCATTTTTAACAGTTACTGTCATTCTAACAATTTGCCCTTCTCTTACTGTCTGATTGCTAGATGTTACATTTACTTGTAATTCAGGTCCTTGACCAGTTGTTAATCCTATTACTCCTGCTATCTTTGCTTCTCCTAATGTAGCGTCTGGCATTTTGTTATCATAGTAAACTTTATAGTTTGAATAGGCTGCTTGGCTATATGCTAAGTTTGCTGGTAATTCTGTTTTGTAATCAAAGTTAAATTGTGTTCCTTTTGCTACTTCTCCACTAACTACAATTAAATAGCTTTTTACTTCTGCCATATTGCTTGGGTTTTCTGTCCAGCCATTACCACTATTGATTAAGTCTTTTGTTGCATCACCATTTGTGCTGTAATAAACTTTTATTTTACTACTATCTATTCCACTTGTTGTCATTTTCTCTTTTAGTTTCATTGTGAAATTGCTTCCTAATTCTGTTGCAGTATCAATTGCTTTATTTCCACTAAATGGAATTCTTCCTAATACAAATACATTTTCGATGCTATTGTTGTAGTTGTTGACAATGCTTCCTCCCATTGTTACTTCTTTTGCTGTACCATGTGCATCTATATTTTCAGTTTGTTGTGTTCCTGTAGTATTACTAATATTGGTATTATTTTTGAAACCACTCATATGGTTTTCAGCAACCACTCCATTTGGTGCTACTATTTGAATTCCTGTTGTTGCAAGTCCCATCGTAACTGTGTTAGTCATTCCATTTGATTTTAGATTTGGATTTTGATAATATTTTTCAAATAAATCTGTATTTTCGTTTGTATAATATAAGTAAATATTAGAATTTGCGCTTGGTGTTAACTTCTTGAAAGTAATATCTGCTTTAATAACAATATTGGCACCTTTACTAATTACATTTTCTACTTCATTTTTATTAGATGCACCATTATCCATATATTTTGTTTGTGTTCCTGTTAGAGTAAGAAGAATTACTTTTCTACCATTTTGTTCTACTACTTTTGTTTCTTTTATTTTTAACTCATCTTCTAATAAAAGGTCTACACTTTTTATATTTAATTTTTCAATGTTCTCTGGTAGCATAATTTGGAATGTTGGATTTTTATATAATGCATTTTCATTACTTGATGTATCTAGTACTACTCTCATTTCTACATCTTTATTTTCCACTATAGTAGATAAATTTTGAGTTCCTACACTAATTTCTGCTTTGCTAACTGGTTCTATTAAACTAATTTTTGTTTCTTTTTTATTGTCAGCGACAATTATTTCTTTTGTGACTTCTATATGTTCTTCTTCATTTTTAGATTCTACTACTGTGTTATATGCTTTTGTTTGAATTCCTTCTGTTATTTTGTTAAAGTTTTCAATTTCTTCTTTACTATATTTTTGATTTGCTAAAATTGCCTTTTCTACAATAATTTCTATATTTCCTTCTGATATTGGCTTTGTTGTTTTGATTATAATTTCATTTGCCTTTGCGTTTGCAATATCCACTGTATAGTATCCATTTGAATCTTTTTCTAATTTGTTTGTAAGTTCTGCTAATTTGTCTCCTGATTTATTAAAGATTTCTATTTTTCCTTCTTCACCTAACATTTTGTTAAAAATGTTTTCTGCAATTTTAACAGTTTTGCTATGAGTTTGGATATTATATTTATTTTCTTCTTTATCCATATATTTTGGAGTTACTGTTTGGAATTCCATTCCACTAACGAATGTTTTATCTTGAATTTGTACTGTATAATTTACTTCGTAAGTTGTTTCTTTTTTTGCTTCGATGTTTTGCTTTTTAGCTTCTTTTTCTGCCTTTGCTAAGTTAGCATACATATATCCCTTGCTTAGTTTCTTTATTGTACTAATATTTACATCTACTAATTCACCTTTTGCTTGCTCTATATGGTAATTAATCTTTCCACTTTGTTCTAACTGTGTTTTTTCACTGTTATAAGCTTCTATCTCTGCTTTTACTTCGATTTCTCCTATAATTGCATTTTCATTAACTTGTCCTGCTGTGATTTCTTCTTCTGTTTTCATGGTTTGTTTTGCTTTTTCTAATTGTGTTTGCACTTGTTCGTAAACTGCTTCTCCTAAATAAATAAAGTTTACTAAGTATTCATCTGCTGCTTTTTTATTCCAAGCAATTTTTTCATTTTCTTCTTTATTTTCTACTACAATTTCTATCTTATTTGTTTCACTGTTATAAGTATAATTTTCTTCACTAAATTCGTAATTTGCTTTGTCATTTGTTCCAGCTGTTGTGTTTGCTATAACAGTAATTCTTTCTGGTTTTACACTTCCACTAGATAATCCAATTTCTGGTAGACTTACTTCTAATTTTGTTTTAGCTACTGGTAATTGATTGTCTTTTAAATTACTTCTTATTCTTGCTTGAATTAGTACTCCTTTTTCATTTCCAACTTGATATGGTAAATACTTACTGATTTCTCCTGCTAATTCTACTTTAGCTGTTCCTCTCCAATTTAATTGGTTACTAATTTCTTTTTCAATGGACTTTTCTTTTCCATTTTCGTCCATATAAGTACCAGTAAATTTAACAATAGAAGTTTTATGAAAGATATCTTTGTCTACTTTCTCACCCATTATCATAGTAAGTGGTACTTCAATTGTAAACTCTTCACCATTATTAATTTGCTTTAAGTTTATTTTATCTTTACTACTATTTTGAATTTTATCATTTTTTAGGCTATTACTATCCACTTCAAAATTAGCATCTAAAAATTGGACTACTCCATTTTTTAAGTAGCCTGTATTACTTACTTTGAGTTTTAGATATAGCTTTGCTTCTTTTCCTAGTTCGAATGTTTTACTGTGCTCTTCTCCTGCAAAATAGCTATTAAATTCTACGTTTACGTGGTTTGTTTTGCCATCTTGCTCTGTTAAGCTAATTCCTACTGCAATTACTGCATCTGTTAATGTTGCTACATATCCAGCTAACATCATAACTACTAAAATTGCTGCCATTAATTTTTGTTTTAATTTCATAGTAACCTCCTAAAATTTGCTTTAAAATAGCATTTTTTTGTTTTTATTTTATATTCATATGATAACAATACATCATATAAATATATTATACGACTTTTTCGCCCATTTTTCAATGGTTTTAAGGATTTTTTTCAAATTTCAACCTTTTATGTAGATTGTTTTGCTTCTTTATCCTATAATTTGGGTTATACTATATAATTTTAACAGTTTTTTTCTATTTTTCAATGGAAGAAATCTCCCAAAAATGTCGAAAAATGGAATTTAGTTTACGGCTTGCGATTTTTGGAACTAAATATTAAGTTTTTATTACAAATATCTATTTTCCTTTTCTTCATTTATCTCACAAGATATCTATTCATCTTATGAGTTACATAATCAAATTATGTAACTGTTTCTTATAGATATCTACTCAAGTTTCAAATACGAAAACAATAAAAAGTGTCACATTTTTATTTACTCTGAATATATTATAAAGAGTAAAAAACGAGGAGGTTTTTATATGAGCCAAATGAATAATATGGATATGGGAAAATTAATGGAGATGCTTTCTAAAATGGACAAAAAACAGTTAGAGCAAGGTTTATCAAAAGTTAGTCAATTTTTAAGTAATGAAGATAAGGCAAAGATTATGAATGAATTAAATAAAAAATCGAACTAACAAAAACTAAATACTAAAGGAGGAATAGAGTTATTATGAGTGAGGATATGTCAGATATCATTCAAAAAATGAGTGAAATGTTAAAAAATAACGAGATGCCAGATAATATAAAATCTCTAATGGGTCAATTTGCTTCTGAACAAAATAGCTCTTCTTCTCCTCAAGGAAATTCTGGAAATACTACGGAGAGTTCAGATCAAAGGAGTTCTAATGATTCCTTTGAAATGCCTAATATTGATATTGGTACTATGCTAAAGATGAAATCTATTATTGATTCTATGAATCAACAACAAAATGATCCTAGGGCTAACCTACTTAGGTCTTTAAAGCCATATCTAAAACCTAGTAGAAAAGAAAAGGTGGATCAATATATTAAATTATTTGGTATGGGAAAAATTTTTGAGGTATTAAATCCTTTAGGTGGTGAGAAGAAAAATGATGTATAATTATCCTTTTTTTAGTTTTCCTCATATAAGAAGATACCCTAATTATTATACTCCTTCAGCCCCTGTCATAAAACAGCCTGTTCCTAAAGTTTCTAAGCCTAATCATATTTCTAAAGAACCTAGCTGTGAACCTTCAAAATCTATGCCAAAAGAAAAAAGCTCTCCTAAAAGAGCTCCTGTTGGCTTTAGCTTTTTAAATAATTTTCTTCATCAAGAAGATAGAGGAATTGATGAAGAGTGTTTTGATATTTTTGGGTTAAAGCTTTATCATGATGATATTCTATTAATTGGGCTAATTTTCTTTTTATATAAAGAGGAAGTAAAAGACCAATATTTGTTTTTTGCGTTGGTTTTGTTACTCCTAAGCTAGATTTTGTTTTTGTAAATTTCTTATTCTAGTACTACTTCTCCTTTTTCGTCTATGTAAGCACATATTTTGATTTGTTCTTCAAATTCACTTCTTTCAATTTCTTTTACAATATTAGCAATTCGGATTTGAGGAGATTCAATTGATGCTGCTGCAATAATGGCCTCCTTATTTCCTTTTGCCCCTGCATGTGCCATTCCTCTTAAGATTCCTAGCACTATAATGTTCTCTCCTGCTAACACTTCCGCACCTGCATTAATATCTCCTAAAATAACTAAACTTCCTTCAAACTCTATTTTTTGCCCTGAACGTAAAGAACCTCTATGAAATTGTGTTTCAGAAGTTGCAATATCTCTACTAAATGCTTTTTTTATTCCATGTAAGCCTAACATTTTTGGGCTATCAAATTCCACCTCTACTTCTAATACATTTTGAATTACTTCTTTAATTTCTTCCATTTCTTTATTTTTAAATACTTGACCTGTTACTAGAATTGGCGTTGAATCTTCTTGATATAAGCTTTTCAACTCTAGCATTTTTTTCTTTAGTTCTGATAAAATTTCTTTTTGTGTAGCTTCTTCTTCTATTTTTAAAATTACTTTTCCTCTTTTGGTCTGAATACTAATTATATTATTCATCTTATCTCTCCTTTTATATTTTTACTATTTAATTATAAACTAATACATTAGGAATTGCGGTCACGTCTTCATTAACCTTTTTAGCATTCATTCCAAAGTATTCTTGCATAATCTCTTTTGCTGCTAGTGCTGTATTTCCTCCTGAACCTGCATTTTCAATAAATACAACTACTGCAATTTCTGGATTGTCATATGGTGCAAAACCTGTATACCAGCCATTTACTTTGCTCTTTTCTTCTGTTTCTGCTGATCCAGTTTTTCCTGCAATTGTCATATCTAAATCAGAAAATACATAATAGGCTGTTCCTCCCGCTTCACTTGTAACACCTTTCATTCCTTTTTTGATAGCTTCTATAGTTTCTGATTTTAATTTCAAGTCTTCTATTCTAGTATCTTCTTCTTTTATCCCTAACTTTTCATTTACCTTTTTACTAATTTCTTGTTTGGAGACGCTATTACCATCTGCGTCTGTAATGGATTTGATAATAGATACATCTACAGCTTTACCCCCATTTGCTATCATACAAATATATCTTGCCATCTGAATTGGTGTATAGCTATTATAGCTTTGACCAATGGCTGCTGATAATGTTTCTCCTAATTGCCATTCTTCATTATAGGTTTCTTTTTTATATTTTGTAGATGCTACAATTCCAGTGGTTTCTCCTGCTAGTTCTATTCCTGTTTTTTTACCAAGTCCATATTGATAAGCATACTCCGCTATTTTATCAATTCCAATCCTGTATCCAATTTCATAAAAGAAAATATTGCAAGAGTGTTTAATTGCATCACTTATATTCAAAGCTCCATGTCCGTAATGTTTATCTGTATAAATCCAACATACTGGGTGATGTCCTCTTGAGTATGGTCCACTGTCGGTTACCAGTGTTTGTGTTGTAAAGGCACCCGTTTCTAATGCCGCAGTAGCAACTGCCATTTTGAAGGTGGAGCCTGGTGCATACGCACTTGAGATTGCTCTGTTATAGGTATTACTATTTTTGTCATATTCTTTTAGTTTAGCTTGACTAATTCCTTTAGCAAATAATTCTGGTTCATAGTCTGGGTAACTTGCTAATGCTAGCACTTCTCCTGTCTTTACATTCATAACTACCGCTGCACCTTCTTTAGCATTATGTTTTTTACCATCTATTTCTCCATTTGCAATTTTTTTAATGTTCTTTTTCAATGCGTCTTCTACTTTTTTCTGCAAATTAGCATCAATAGTAAGAGTTACATTGTTTCCTGCTACTGCTTCTTTTGAAATATATTCTTCTGTTATTGTGCCATCTACTGCCATATCAATTTGCCTAATCCCATCTTTTCCTTTTAAATATTCTTCTAAAGTATATTGAATTCCCGCTCTTCCAATTAGATCATTCATTTGATATGTGTCTTTATTATTTTTGTATTCTTCTGAATTAATTTTTCCTACATAACCTAACAAGTGAGATGCTAGATTTTTATATGGATATTCAATGACTGGCTCTGTTACTAAAGAAGTTCCTGGGAATTTGTCTCCTTGTTCCTTAATTTGGTTTGCACTTTTTCTACTAATATCTTTTGATATAGTAACTGGTTTAATATTGCTAAACCCTTCTATCGTTGCCTCATAACGAACTGCCATGATTTTGCGGGCATTTTCTACATTTTCTTCTTGTATATCATATTTTTCTTTTAGCTGAATAAAAGTTTCTTCTGCTGTAGCATTTTCTTCTATTCCCATTTCCTTTTTCCACTTTTTTTGTTCTTCTTCCTTTTCTTGTTTAAAGGCATATGGCTTTATTTTAATTGGTAAATTATCTACATAAGTATCTTTATTTTTCTCTAATAACTTTACTAAACTTAAGATTGTATTATTTAAAGTTTGTACGTCAATTTTTGTTTTATACAATTCTAAGCTGAATCCCATTTTAGTGGTTACTAGTTTGTTTCCTGTACTATCTGTGATGTTTCCTCTTGCCGCTTTTACTATAGATTCTCTCGTTAATCTAGTATTAGAGGTTTCTAGATATTCTTTACCATGAATGATTTGAAGGTTAAATAATTGAGCAAGTAAGATGATACCTACTAATAAAACAAATACTGTTAAAATATTATAGCGTATTCTTTCATTTCGTTTTTCTTTTACCTTCAAATTATCACCTGCCTTTCCTAGAGCTTAGAAATACCTTGTTAATACAGATTTACTTTTAAACAGTCCTTCTAAGCAATTCCCTACTTTTTGTATAAGTGAGTACAGAATAATTACTAGCACTACATTGAAAATAACTTCTATTAGAAGTATCTTAATAAATGGCAATAGTTCAATAGGAATATTCCATCGTAAAATTTGGAAAATGTATTGTCCTACTTCATAAATAGCTGTGCTACCAGCTACCATTAAAATCATAGTTACTCTACTATCTTTTGAAAAATTTTTGTCTAAATATTCTCCTACTATTCCTACTATTCCTAGCATGATTCCAGAAATACCTACTGCTTTTCCAATGACCAAATCTATATAGATTCCAAGTAATAAACCAAAAACAAAACCTAATTTATTGCCCATAAAGAGCCCTATAAATAAAATCAGTACAATAAATAAATTTGGCTTTACTCCTGCTATATGAAACCATGTAAAAAAGTTGGCTTGCAAAAAGTAAATGATGAAAAAAGTTAAAATTAGTCCAATAATGGATAGAAATTTTTTCAAGTTTGCTTCCTTCTTTCATAAATACTAGTTTTTAGTAATGACTAAAACGGTTTCTAATTTTTTGAAATCTACTGCTGTTTCTACATAAGCATATCTATCTGTAACATTCTTGGTGCTGACAATTTCTTTAATTGTTCCAATAGGAATTCCTTTCGGATAAATTCCTCCTATTCCAGAAGTTTCTACTTTATCGCTTTCTAAAATAGTTGCATCTGTTGGGATATAGCTAGCTCTTAAAGTTGATGTTTTTTCTAAAGTACCTGTTACAATAATTGGTTCTCTAGAAGTACTAATATTACAACTCACGGAACTTGCCGTATCTATAATTGTTTGTATTTTTGCAGTAGTTTGTGTTGTAGAAATAACGTGTCCGACCAATCCTTGATCTGCAATAACTGCCATATCTACTTTCACTCCATCTTTTTCTCCTACATTAATTACAATAGTTTGATTATAATTTGTAATATCTTTTTGAATAATGTAGGCTGGCACTGTTTGATAATTTTGGTATTTATCTTTTAAATTTACGTATTCTTTTAGTGTCTCATTTTCTGATTTGACAATTTCATATTCTCTTAATGTTTGTTCTAGTTCGCTATTTTTTCTCTTTAACTCTTCATTTTCCTCTTGCAATTTACTAATGTCTGTAAAAAAACTTTCATTTCCTTCTATTTTGTTTTTTAGATAAGTTAAACCATTTTGAATAGGCATGACAAAGCTATTTAACGCATTTTCTAAATAAGACATTTTTTGTATATCAATATTAGATAAAATAACTGTTAAAATGAGAATAAGAATCGTAATAATTATTCCTATCATTCCCGTTCTTTTATTTCGGTACATTGAAACACTCCTCTATCTTTTTCTTCTAGAATTCATTAAAACGTCTCTTAATTTTTCTAAATCTTCTAAAGTTTTTTCAGCACCTTTAGCAACACATTCTAATGGGTTTTCTGCTACATATACTGGCATTTCTGTTTCTTGGGCAAGTAATGTGTCAATTCCTTTAATAAGTGCTCCTCCACCAGCTAATATGATTCCTCTTTCCATAATATCTGACGCAAGCTCTGGTGGTGTTTTTTCTAAGGTTTGTTTTACCACTTCTACTATTTTTTGTACAGAGCTTCTCATTGCTTCATAAATTTGGTTAGATGTAATTGTTAAAGTTTGTGGTAATCCTGTGATTAAATCTCTTCCTCTTACTTGCATTGTTGTTTCTGTCATTAATGGCATAGCACATCCGATTTGCTTTTTAATTTCTTCTGCTGTAGTTGCTCCAATAGATAGGTTTAGTCTATGTTTAGCATAACTAATAATAGCCTCATCTATTTCGTCTCCTGCTACTCTTAAGGAGTTACTTACAACGATTCCTCCTAAGGAGATAACGGCAACTTCTGTTGTTCCTCCTCCAATATCTACAATAATATTTCCATTTGGTTCAGATACTTCTAAATTAGCTCCAATTGCTGCTGCCATTGGTTCTTCTATTAGATATACTTCTTTTGCTCCTGCTTGCATAACAGATTCTTCAACTGCTCTTTCTTCTACTTCAGTGATTCCAGAAGGTACTCCTACTACAACTCTTGGTTTTCTTACATTATATCTTTGACATACCTTTTGTATCATATTTTTTAACATTAATTGTGTTGCTGTAAAGTCTGCAATAACTCCATCTTGTAATGGTCTAATGGCATTAATTTCTTTTGGTGTTCTTCCTAACATTTCCTTGGCTTCAAATCCTGTTGCAAGGATAGAAGTATTTTCTTTTTCTATAGCAATTACAGATGGTTCATTTAATACAATTCCTTTTCCTTTTATCGTGATAATAATATTAGCGGTTCCTAAGTCTACCCCAATATCTTTTGAACTAAAGCCTGCCAACTTCATAGCTCTCTTCCTTTCTATATTCTTTTTAATTCTTTTTCTAATAAATACGATTTTATGCTAGTATATTGATTATACCCAATTATGATGTGGTCTAACAGTCCTATTCCTAATATTTCTGCTGCTTTTTCTAATTTTTGTGTAAATTCTATATCTTCTTTACTTGGAGTAGGTTCTCCACTTGGGTGATTATGTACCATAATAATTTTTGGAGCTCCAATTTTTATGGCCTCCATTAATATATCTTTTGTATCTACTTGTACAGAATTAGTTCCGCCTTGAGAAATCGTTTGTATTTTTAGGATAACATTTTTAGAATTCATAATAATTACTTTCACTATTTCTCTTTTTTCCATTTTTAGTTCATCCATTAATAAACTGACAATATCTTGTGGTGTTTTTACTTTTGTTCTAATATTTTCTATTGGTCTTGAAATACGTTTAGCAAGTTCGCAAATAGCTTTTAATTGAATTGCTTTGACTTTGCCAATTCCTTTTATCTTCATAAATTCTTCAATGGATAATTCTTGTAAAAAATTTAAATTGTCTTGTATACAATTTTGTTTTTTACTTAGTGAAAGTACTTTTTGTGCTAGGGTAACTGAGCTTTCTTCTTTGGTTCCATTTTTTATTATAATCGCTAGTAACTCTGCATTAGATAATGTATGTGCTCCATACATTTCTAGTTTTTCGTAAGGTCTTTCTGAAATAGGGAGTTCCTTCATTTTCATAGACATTATTTTTGTCCATCCTTTCTTATTTAGTTGCCCCCTATGAATTGATATAAATTTTTTAGATTTTGTTTTTACACTTTTTTGTAAATAAAAATTGCTAAGACAATTCCAATGATACTTGCTATATTGATTTTAAGCATTAGCCCAAAGGTGAGTCTAATGACATTTAGGTTTAATTCTATTGGTGTAGATAATCCAAATTCTTCTCCATAAGCAAGCCATGATAGGAAGTCTACCTTAGATGCAAGTTCTCCTAATAACCCTCCTACTACTATTCCACATAATAGAAATAATATTAAAATCCATATATTTTTTTCTTTCATTGCCATTTTTTTCCTCCTTTGTATTCCCCTTATGTTTTCTTATGCTAGTGTGTATTATATATGCAAATGGCTTTTTTTTCAAGATATTCCCTCATTATTTCATAATATTTTTTGCAAAAAAGTATTTTCTTTTTATTTTTGGTATGATATAGTAAGTTATTATAAAGATTTTCCATAAATTGTTGGTTTCATTTATGCAAGAAACATAGTATAATATATATAATATTAAATATATTTGGAGGGACCTAATGAAGTTTGAAAAACTAAGTGAGAATAAGATACGTATTACTTTAAGCATTCAGGATTTAGCTGAAAAGGAAATTGACTTTCATGTATTTATGTCTAATTCCATCGAATCACAAGATATTTTGCTTGATATGTTAGAGCAGGCAAAAAAGGAAACGGGATTTGACCCAGAAAATTATAATTTGAAAATTGAAGCTTTAGCAATGGCTGATACTAGTTTTGTTTTTACCATTACAAAGGAAGTTCCTGATGAGAAAACAAAGTTATCTAAGAAAAAGTTTACTATTAAGCGAAAGAGCCTAAATCCGTCTTCTACCCAAGCTGTTTATTTATTTTCTACATTTGATGATTATTGCTCTTTTCTTTGTTTCATACAAGAGAGTAAGTTGTTAGATGACATTGCACATATTGCTGATAGTATTTTACTTTACCAATATAATGGAAAGTATTATCTATTAATGAATGGAATACATAGTGAAGTAGTAAACAAGTTAAGGTTTTATACTGGTATTACAGAGTTTGCCAAATATGTAACAAATTCTAAAGTATATGTTAGCAAACTTTCAGAGTGTGGTAATTTGATTATGAAACATAATGCTTTAGAAATTGGATTAAAACATTTTTGCTAGTCATTTGGAACAAATTAGGTTATAGTTTAGCTACTAAAATCAAGCTTATGATAAGATTCTAAATTTTATTAAAAAAATGATGTCAGTTTAAGATATATCTTTAAACTGACATTTTATTTTTTAATATATATAATTTTGTGGATCTTGTAATACTCCATTTACTCTTATTTCAAAATGTAAGTGTGGACCTGTTGAATACCCTGTTGATCCTACTTTTCCTATTACTTGACCTTGTGCAACAGATTGCCCATTTTTAGCTATTAATTGGCTACAGTGTGCATATACTGTTTGTACTCCATTCCCGTGTGATACAATTAACATATATCCATAAGAATTGTTCCAACCTGCTGTTGTAACAGTTCCTCCTGCTGCCGCTTTAATTGGTGTTCCTGAAGGGGCTGCCACATCTAAACCTCTATGACCATAGCCTCTGCTTCCAAAACGAGTTGTAATGATTCCTGATATTGGTTTGATAAGTGATACTCCAAGACTTACTTTTCTACTAGATGAACCTGTTACATTACCACCTGAAACAGATTGGGTATAATTTGAATTTGAAGCAACATAAGTAACTTTTGGTGGAGCTTCATATAATTTAGATACACAAGTTTGTACAGATGTGAATTTTTTCAATTCTGTGTCATATTTCTCTACAATCCCTATATCTTTCTGATTTTGACTCTTCTTCTTTTTTAACTCAGCTATTACCTTTTCAGCTTCCTCAAAACTTTCTACATAAAACTTTTCTTTCTTGTCATCTGTAATAGCATAGTATTTATAATACTTTGTTCCATTTTCTGTTACTTTATGATAAATCTCTTCATCGTTAGCTGTAATGTCTTTTTTTAGCAAACACAAGGTATATTCTGGTACAGAATCAATTTGCGCGAATGCAATATCCTCTTCTATATTTCCCTCCATGTAGTCATTAATTCTTGCTTGCAATTGACTTTTATTTTCTGTATATCCTATGACCTCTCCATTTACGGATACTGCATACGTAGGCTTATAGAATACTGCTACTGCTGTAATAATAAGAAATATCGAAATAATCACTAAGAAAGTATATTTAATTGTTGTTCTAAAGTACATTGCGCACTTTTTTAAAGCTTTAATTTTAAACAACTCCTTACTTTTTTAATTTACTTTCTTATTTTATCGCAAATTAAAAAATTTGGCAAGTGCTTATCAAAATTTTATCTAATTTTCATGTTTAAAATCTTAGCTTTTGATTCTATCCGTAGGCATTTCACCTTCCATTGTCTCTTATTGTTCTAGCTCTGTTTTAACAGTTTGAATTTCTGTAATAGTTGCTTTTTGCGCTGGTTGATAATACCCTTTTGTTTGCGCTACTTTGAACAATTCATATTGGAAACTTTCATCTCCATTTCTAATTTGTTGCAAAGTTTGTCTTAATTGCATATTTTCAGCTTCTGAAATAGCAGTTTGATATGCTGTTAGGTCAGCTTTCACGCTACCTAAAATGTCATTAACCATTGTTTTCTCATCCATAAAATTTCCTCCTTAATTTTAGTTGTTTAAAAATGATAATAATTTTTGTTTTGTGTTAAGTGCATCTTGTGCTGATTTTGCAAACATTTGCTTAATTTGTGGGTCTACAGCTTGTGATGAAAATGTGTTTAATTTTTGATAGGCAGTTTCATGTGCTCCTATTAAATGTCTTAGATGTTGTAATTCTAATTGGTTTAAGTTTGGCATAAGTTCTTTACTTCCTTTCTTTAAAATATTTAGTGTTATTATGGTCAGTTTTGCAAATTTTATACAATATATAACAAAACCCTAAATAGATTATTAATCTATCTAGGGTTTTTAGTAGGTCTTTTATAATATTACTCTATGATTTGCAAACCTGCAAATTTTGCCATTAATCGTTTATGTCCTGATTTATCGAATTGAATATCTAGTTTGTAATCGTCTCCTTCTTCTTCCATTTTTTGAATAATTCCCTCTCCAAATTTCTTATGATAAATCCTTTGGCCTTCTTGATATTGTGAAATGTCTACGGCATTGCTTGTTTGCTTTTGTTTTAAAGAATCCAAGAAACTTTCTGCTGTCCTATAGCTATAAGAAGCTGCAGCTACTTTTGGAGTTTCATTTGAGTCTAATTTATAAGTTGTTACTTTTCCACCACTTGTATAATTACTATTTCCACTAATTGGTCTTCCCATTGTTGTTTTACCATATTCCCATTGATAACTTGAGTCTTCAAATTTCTGCTCTGCATTTTCAATATTTCCATCTAATAAATCTTCTGGAATTTCTTTTAAAAATCTGGAAATAGCATTATAACTTGTAGATCCAAAGATTGTTCTATGTTTTGCGCATGTTAAATGTAAGAATTGTTTTGCTCTGGTAATTCCTACATAAAATAATCGTCTTTCTTCTTCTAACTCTTTTGGTTCTCCTACAGATTTATACCCTGGAAAGATTCCCTCTTCCATTCCCACTAAAAATACTACTGGAAATTCAAGTCCTTTTGCACTATGCAAGGTCATTAGAGTTACACTATTTTCGGCATCTTCTAAACTATCAATATCACTAGATAATGTAATACTTTCTAAAAATTCTGCTAGGCTATTGTCTGCTGATTCCTCTTCAAATTCGATTGCTACTGTTAAAAATTCTTCTAAGTTTTGAATTCTACTTTCTGCTTCAATTGTGTTTTCATTTTCTAATGCTTTTGTATATCCTGATTTATTAAGAGTTTCTTTAATTAATTCGGAGATACTAAGCTCTTGTCTTTTTAACCTTAATTCTTCTATGAGTTGAATAAATTCTTCTGCATTTGCTTTAATTCTATTTAGCCTGTGTTCCTCACTGTGTCTAATAATTTCATACATAGAACTTCCTGTCTGATCAGATATTTGTTGTACATTATCTAAGCTAGTTTTTCCAATTCCTCTTTTGGGTTCATTAATAATTCTTTTTAAAGAAATATTATCTGCTGGATTATGTATTAACCTTAAATAAGCAATTACATCTTTGATCTCTTTTCTTTCATAGAACTTTACTCCACCTACTACTTTGTATGGAATATTTTCTCTTCTTAAAATATCTTCTACAGCTCTTGATTGTGCATTCATACGATAAAGTACAACAAAGTCTTTTGGTTTTAAATATTCTTCTGTTTTTAAATGTTGAATTTGCTGTATAATGTAATTTGCTTCATCATATTCGTCTTCTGCTTGATATAAGCATGGTAGGCTTCCTTCTTCATTTTCCGTCCATAACTTCTTTTCATATTTATTCTCATTATGTTTGATGACGGCATTTGCTGCTTTTAAAATATTTCCTGTACAACGATAATTTTGCTCTAATTTAATAATTTTAGTTCCTGGAAAGTCTTTTTCAAAGTTTAAAATATTGCTAATATCTGCCCCTCTAAAACTATAAATTCCCTGATCATTGTCACCAACAACGGTGATGTTTCCATAGCGTGAAGCTAAAATAGTAACTAATGTAAATTGTGCTTTGTTCGTGTCTTGATACTCGTCTACTAATACATAATGGAATTTTTCTGTGTAGTACTGCAATACCTCTGGATTACTAGATAAAATCTCAATAGTATCATTAATAATGTCATCAAAGTCAATAGCATTATTTTCTTTTAGCCTTTTTTGATATAGTTCATAAACTTGTCCTATTTTTTCTCTTCGATAATCTCCTGCATATTTAGTTTGATATGCTTTTGGTGTTAACATTTCATTTTTGGCATTGCTAATTTCAGCTAAAACACTTCTATCCGTAAACATTTTATCATCTATTTTTAGTGTTTTTAAACACTCTTTTACTACAGTTCTTTGATCTTGAGAATCAAAAATTAAAAAGGATGTATCAAATCCAATTCTATCAATAAACCTCCTCAAAATACGTACACAAATAGAGTGGAAAGTTCCCATCCACATTTCTCCAGCAGCATCTCCTATAATTCCTTCTACTCTTTGTTTCATTTCACTAGCTGCTTTATTAGTGAAAGTAATGGCTAAAATATGGTATGGTTTTACATTTTTTTCTGATATCAAATATGCTATTTTATGTGTTAGCACCTTTGTTTTTCCACTTCCTGCTCCTGCTATTACTAAGCATGGACCTTCTGTTTCTAATACAGCTTCTTTTTGCTTGTCGTTTAGACCTTCGATTAAATCTTGCATTTGTTTTCCTCTTTTCATTTTTTATTGCTTTCTTATTATACCTATAATGAAAATGGAAAGTCAATGCTTTTTATTAAAACTTTTGTTCTTTTTATATGTTGTAGTTGCAATTTTATGTTACCTATGATATACTTCTATATGATAGCTAATAGCTATTATATCTTGTGGGTTATATTATGCTCACATCAAAAAAGAAAGGAACAGCTTATGCCAACAGGATTTATTCAGAGGATTTCGCTTACGTCGCCTCACAGCAAAAGCTTTACTATCCACGCCCGGTGGCTTACTCAAAATGCAACCAGTCCTTCGCTGAACATCGCTCTTGCAGGCATGCCTCAGGAGGCCGTAGACCGTACCGAACTGTTTATTGACAGTCTCGTCAAGTCTCCTGATGAGCATAACCAGCTCCAAGTATTGGTCGAGCAGGATGGCTCCAAGGAGCAGGTATTTTCTATTACTTTGAATAACCTGCCCAGCGACCTGTACGGCCGTACTTGGCACTTCTTCGAAAGATTGGAGGAATGCTTTTAATCTTTCCTGTTCCTGCCCCCACGAGTGCGAAACACTCGTGGGGGACTCTTTTATATTGACATTGCAAAAATACCTATTAGCAAACCTAATATATTTCCTATTGCAGTCATTCTTCCATGATACAGTTTATTTGATTCTGGAATTAGCTCCCCTGATACAATGTAAATCATAGCACCACCTGCAAAAGCAAGGCACATAGCAATGATGGTTTGTGAAATCCCTCCTATAAGGGCTCCAAAAAAGGCTCCAACTCCTGTTGTAATTCCTGATAAAACAACATAAAAAATTACTTTACTAGTTTCCATTCCTCCATTTTTCATGGGTACTGCCATTGAAATACCTTCTGGAATATCATGAAGACAAATAGCAATTGCTAATGATAATCCTAGTTTTAGTGATGCCCCAAAGCCAGAACCAATTGCTAACCCTTCTGGAAAGTTGTGTAGCGCTAAACCAATACTGACAATAATCCCTGTTTTTAATAATGTATTTTTATTGCCTTTAAACCTTGTATTCACATTAAATTTTTTATCTACTGCTATATCACAAAAAATCATTAAGGCAATTCCTAAAATAATACCTAAAAAAGCAGTTGGTAAATTCGTCAATCCAAAAGCTTCTGGAAGCAAATCAAAACAGACTATTGCTATCATAAGGCCTGAAGCAAATGCCAAAATAAAGCTTAAAAATTTATTAGATGTATTTTTAAATTTTATTCCTATTATTCCTCCAATAGTAGTTCCAAAGGTGCCAAAAAATAAGCCTATTAATGTTGTTTTTATAATTTCACTCAAAATGAAAACTCCCTTTCTAAAATAGAGTACTTTCTTCTATTTTATTTACTAGGGAGTTTTTTATTCATTTTTTGTTATTTTTGAATTTCATATTTACTAATATCTGGCTCTATAAAATCCTCTTCTGTAACAGTTCCAAATTCATATTCTATTTCTCGACCTATTGCTTTTCTTTTGATACCATCTCCATAATCTACTTCGTATTCTGTGTTACCCATAACTAATCCATTTTCTTTATTGATATACACTCCTCCACCATAATTTCCAGTATGAAGTCCTTTAAAATTAGTAACTAAATAACACTCTGTTCCATTTAATAATTTCGACTGAACAGAAGTTATGACAGCATTGCATAATAGATGAATTATATTTTCTGTACGTAATGGTCTCATTTCTGTACCTACATACTCATTTTGAGTATCTATAGTTCTACCTAATATCGCCATTTTTTTACCTTGACTGTCTATATAAATATTTTCCTTTGTTTCTTCATCTTCTGTTTGATATATAAAAGATTGTGATATACTAGTTCCATGTTCTTGGTATTGCACTAATTTTACTTTTCTCTTACCATTTAAAATAAATTCTTCATGCACCCATGCTCTTCCTCTATCATAACTATAAATTGTCATATGATAATTCGTGCTTTTCACAGTTTCTTCTGCCTTTTGTGCTAAATTTGCTAAAATAACAGCTTTTCTTATTGTTGTTCCTATAAATACTGAAAAAATTGCTAATAAAATAAAACTTAAAATTCTCATTTTATTTCTATATTTTTTCATGTATTTTATCTCCTTTTTATTTTTTCCTTTTGTATCAGTTAGAACTTCTTTTTGCATATTTTCTAAATTTCCTTTACACTCCTTACAATTTGTTATATGCTCCTCAATATATTCATTTGTTTGAATGCTAGTTAAGTTCTCTATATAATTTGGTAATAAATCTTGAATAATTTTACATTCTTTTTTTTCATTCATTTTAATCAACCTCCTTTAATTTATTCTTTCCTCGATAAAATGTCACCCTAGCCCAATTTTCAGTTTTGTCTAAAATAGTAGCTATCTCCTTAAAACTTAATTCTCCTGTAATACGTAGATAAATTACTTCTCTAGTTTCTTTGTCTAGCTTTTGCATTTTCTGATATAACAATATCTTCTCTTGTGTTGATATTACTTGTTCTTCTGTTGTATTTATTGATGTCATTTCTAGCATTTGGTCTTCATTTACTATTCTTTTGTTTTTCCTACAGTAGTCATACCATAAATTTTTTGCAATCTGACACAACCATACTGCCATCTTGCACTCCCCTCGATAAGTATCAATTTTTTTAATAGCTTTATAAAAGGTTTCTTGTGTTAGTTCTTCAGAGATATCACTATCATGAGTTAAACAGAATAAATATTTATTTACTGTTTCGAAATATTGTTTATATACTTTTTCCATATTCTGCATAACTTTTTACCTCCTAGTATAATAATGTTAAGTCAGAAATGACTCGACATTATTTTATTTTTTTCTATGAGTTATTCAAAAACTCATAACATAATATTAGACCAA
>JAAWKD010000056.1 GCA_022797215.1 Clostridia bacterium | reverse complement strand
AGGAGTATGCTCTGCATCAACAGTTGGGAAGAACGCAAGATACTACGATTTGTATACCACATCCAACACGTCAGCAAAAGTAGGCGACGCCCTAGGTACAGACAGCACCCCAAACAAAGGTTGCGCACGCTGGCATGGGGCTGGCTACTCTAGTTGGCTTGGTGATGCTTCTTGTGGTTTCAGACGTGGCAGTACTGGAGTATTCTCCTTTTCTGGTGGTAGCACTTGGACTGACGTCAACTACTGTAGTCGAGGAGTAGCAGTGGTCGGTACAGGGGTATAATTCTTATTTTCAAGTTTCAAAATCAAAAGTAAAAAATTAAAAATCTGAAAGGAAAGAAATAGGAATGAACTTCAAAAGAAAGAAACAAAAGAAGGAAACAGGGATTACGCTAGTAGCCTTAGTTGTAACTATTGTAGTTCTCCTCATATTAGCAGGAATAACCATTAGTTATGTATTTAGTGACAATAGTATTTTTAATAGAGCTAATGAAGCAAAATTCAAAGCAAGATGGTCAACATATAAAGAGCAAACAGACATGTATACCACTTGGAAAATAGCATCAACCATGAATAATAATGTAAATGGAATTAATGCGGGAGAAACCTTAAAAGAGTTAATTGAAATAGAAGCAGATGTAGATATTAAAGTAGAAGATGTAAATACAGCAATAAGTGATATTATCAATAATTTAGAAAAACAAGACGAGAGATATGCAGTAGTTTATCATGGAGAATTATGCTATGTATTAGATGACCATAATAGAGATGGAGAAAGAGATGCGAAATGGTGCTTAGAGATAGGGATACCAGTATTAGAATTAAAAAGGCCATCAGGTACAGATAATAAAAAAGGAGATTATGAATATGTGAATGGAGTATATATGAATACTCCGAAACTAGATATGGGATTTAATAAAAACTATACAAGATATGTGAATGAAAATGAAAACGGAGTAATGGAACCAGGAAATTGGATATTCTCAAAGGCAGAAGAAGATTGGTATGACTATAATAATGGAAAATGGGCTAATATAGTAACAGAAAATAAAGGAATAGAATGTTACTATACTTGGATACCAAGATATTGCTTTAAGTTAAACAGTAGTAGTCAAAGAGCAGATGTAAAGTTAATAGATATTAATAACAACTATAAAGATCCATATACAGAAGAAGTAACAACATGGGAGGAGTTAGAAAAGCAAGGTTATCAAGTACCAGAAGCATTTGAATTTGGAGAAGAAGGTAGCAAGCAACAACTGCCAGGCTATTGGGCAATGAAATATAACTTAGGAGAAAGTCCAACACCATCAACAATATACTATGATATGAAAGTAACAAGAGGAGTTATTACTATAACCAATGTTCAAGTGAATAATGGAGATAGTATTGTTAAATATGGAATTTATTTAAATAGTGAATTGCAAGAAGAAACAAATAGTGTAGTAGGAAAAACATTTAGACTTGAGAATATGCGTTCAGGAGATAATGTTGTTAATATAACAGGATATAATAGTCAAGGAGAAATGGTAGGAAGCTATACAAGAGTATATGCATCATCAGCTATTAACTTACCAGATACAACAGGATTTAATCCAAATACAACTTTCTATGTGTTATATGATGAAAATGATAATGAGCATAGTACAATACCAATTAGTGATCCTATACCAGTAGGATGGTATAACTATGATGAAGCAGAATGGGCAAATATAGTGACAAGGAATAATGGAGGAGAAGTATACTATACCTGGATACCAAGATATGAATTTGTATTAGAACCAAATGAACAAAGAAGTGAAGTAAAATTCATATTAGGAACACAAGGAGGAACAGGAGCAAATAGAGAAGGAGTAACACAAGGGTATCAAGTACCAGAAGCATTTAAGTTTAATGGACAAGAAATATCAGGCTATTGGGCAATGAAGTATAATGTGGGAGATGTAAATACAGCAGTATTTAATGCAGAAGTAGTAACAAGTTCAAGCTCAACAATTACGGTACAAGGAGTAACAGGTACAGGAGTAAAAGCAGGACAAGTCTATAACTACTATATCAATAAAGAGAAAAGAGATAAAAACACAAAACCATATAAAACTACAAATAATGCAACAGAACAGGTAACATTTGAAGGATTAACAACAGGAGTAGAGTATACTATTTTAGTAGAAATTAGAAATTCAAACGGAGGCTATGTAGGAAGCATAGTAAAACAAATTACAATAATAGAGCCAAATAAACCAGACCTAACAGGTTTTAATCCAGATTGTACCTATTATGTTTTATATGACAATAACGGAAATGAAACAATAGGAGAAAAGATAACAAATGATGGAAGCAATATGCCAAATAATTGGTATGATTATTCAAAACAAAAATGGGCGAATATTGTAACACAAAATAATGGAACCAAAACATACTTCACATGGATACCAAGATATGAATTCAAATTAGATCAACAAAAGCAAAGAAGTGATGTAAAGTTTGTAAAAGGAACAGAGGGAGCTACTGATTCAAATAGAACAGGAATAACACAAGATTATCAAATACCAGAAGCATTCAAATTTAACGGACAAGAAATATCAGGCTATTGGGCAATGAAATATAATGTAGGTGGGTAAGGTGTGTTTCTTCCTGAAAAGATAAAAAATATAAAAATAGCATAATGCAAGTAATGAGAATGAAAGCAGAGTGCTATTTTTTGTATCAAAAATAATTTCTAAAAACTTTGTCAAAAACTGTTTACTTTTGTCAAGAAAATGTATAGAATTAAGGTAGCTCTTAATTGAAAGTTATGAAATAACTTTCAATCTTAGAGATAGTTTATGCAAAATTTGTTAGAATTTTGCATTCCTATAAATCAAAAGAAAAGAAAGGGGAACAGCCAATGAAAATATTAATGTTAACATGGGAATATCCACCAAGAATAGTGGGCGGAATTGCTAGAGTAGTACACGATTTGTCACACAGACTAATAAAGGATGGACATGAAGTAACAGTTGTTACTTATAAAGAAGGAGACTTACCAGAGTATGAAAATGATAAAGGGGTAGAGGTGTATCGTGTAGAAAACTTTATGATTCATCCTACAAATTTTATTGAGTGGGTTTTACAGTTAAACTTTAATATGGCAGCAAAGGCAACCCAATTAATGAATGAGAATGGAAGGTTTGATGTTATTCATGCACATGATTGGTTAGCAGCAACATCTGCTAAAATGTTAAAACAAGCTTTTGATATTCCATTAGTAGCAACAATTCATGCTACAGAAGCAGGAAGAAATTCAGGAGTGCATGATGAAACACAAAGATATATTAATGATACAGAATGGATGTTGACTTATGAAGCAACAGAGGTAATTGTGAATAGTAATTTCATGAAAGGCCATGTTCAAGGACTATTTGGTTTACCATTTGACAAAATTAATGTGGTTCCAAATCGGTATTAATTTAACAAATTTTAGTGGTGTAGAAAGAGATTACGAATTTAGAAGACAATATGCAATGGATAATGAAAAAATAATTCTATATGTAGGAAGATTAGTATATGAAAAAGGAATTCAACATTTAATTTCAGCCATGCCTAAAATTTTAAATGGGTATCATGACACAAAGTTAGTAATTGCTGGCAAAGGTGGAATGTTAGATGAATTAAGAGCGCAAGCAGAGCATATGGGATTAGCAAATAAAGTATATTTTACAGGTTACTTAAATTCAAAACAAGTACAAAAAATCTATAAATGTGCAGATGTAGCAGTATTTCCTAGTACCTATGAGCCATTTGGAATTGTTGCATTAGAAGGAATGCTTGCAGGAGTTCCAACAGTGGTATCAGATATTGGTGGATTAAATGAAATTGTAGATCATGGAATTAACGGAATGAAGAGTTATGCAGGAAATCCAAACTCAATAGCAGATTCTGTATTAACTCTACTTTATGATGGGCAGTTAGCATCTAATGTAGCAAAAAAAGCAAAACAAAAGGTAAAAGAAGAATTCAACTGGACTAAAATTGCACAGGATACACATTATATTTATGAAAAAGCAATCTGCAAGACTGTTGCCGAAAAGCAAAAACAAGAAATTGAACAAGAAAATGCGAAAAAAGCAAATAAGGCTAAAAACAGTGAAAATGAAATTACAAATTTACTTAGTTTCAAGAAAAAACATGCTTATGCATAATATCAGTGTCAGTTTTGAAAACACACCTTAAAAGGAGAAAGAAGGCAAAACAATGCAAGTATATGATACCGCAAATCGTTTAGCACAAGAGATAAAAGATTCAGAGGAATATAAAGCCTATAAAAAGCTAAAAGATGAGATACACAATGATTTTGAAAGAAAGCAAAAAGTAGAAGAATTTGAAAAGCTAAGGTATGAAATTCAACTAATGACATATGCAGGGAAAGAGCAGAATCAAGAGAAAACTAAAAAGTTAGAAGAGATGTATAGGTCGCTAATAGAAAGTAAGGACATTAAAGAATATTTCGATTTAGAAGTGAAGTTTAATGTAATGATAGCAGATGTTAATAAGATTATTGCAGAAGCAATTAAAGATGTACTTTAATAATGGAAATTTGATTTTACAATATGCTTAAAATATGATATAATAAGAACTAAGGTAGTGATTTTGCTACCAAAAAAATTCTAGGAGGATCCATATATGGCAAAAGGTAAACGGAATCGTGCAAGTGCTTCGAGCAAGGTTGGACTGTGCGTCCATGTGAGAGACGGCAAGTGCAAGTATCTGGACCGAAGGGGTTCTGCGCAGTGTGCCAAAAACAGGTGCAATGCCTTTGCGGACCCGAAGGACCCTAAGCATAAAAGATAAGTATGGAGACCAAAGCTGGCGGGCAAAATAGCCCGCCAGCTTCACGTTATTCATACAAATCAGAAATAAAAACATCTCTTTCTTCAAAATTATCTATAAATCCAACTTTAGCAATTTTATGGTTTAGTTCTTGAATCCACACAGGGCGGTCATCATAGTAAATGTCCGTCTTTTCTTTGTTCTTTAAAATTTCTGCAACTCTTTTTTCTTTCATTCTCATAACCTCCTAGCAATAGTATATCCAAAATATAGAAATTTATGCGAAATTGTAACTTTTTTCGAAAATATGTTACTATATATATGAAAGACGTCTTGAAAAGGAGAAGTAAATCTAAAGTGGAAAAACAAGAAACTACTTTAAAAGAATATATAAAGGGAAACAAGTTAGACATAGAGCGATTAATAGAACAATACTATTCCTATGTTTACAGAATTATAAAAAGTACAAAATCTGTAGGGATAGTGGAGGAAGATATAGAGGAGATTATTTCGGATGTATTTTTAGCGATATGGAAAAATTCGGCAAACCTAACAGCTAGTATAAGAGTAAAGCCATATTTAGGAGGAATTACGAAAAATGTCATTAGAAATAAATATAGAAAAACGACTATGCATTGCTCTATATCAGATTATGAAGAGCATCTAGTAGCTTCTCATGAATTAGAAATGATAATAGAAGAAAGAGAGCAAAATGAAATAATAAAAGGTGCTTTGAAGATGCTAAAGCTAGAAGAGTATCAAATTTTTATAGCATTTTATTATGAAAATAAAAAAGTTAAAGAAATTGCTAAAATATTAGGTATCTCAGAAAGCAAAGTAAAAGTAATTCTTCATAGGGTGAGGAAGGATTTGAAAGCTTATTTAAAGAAAGGAGGATATAGTTATGAAAGAGAATGAATTAAAACAAAGAATACAAAAAAGCGTGAAAGAAAATATAGCTATATCTAATTGGAAGGAGGAGATTCATATGAATAAGGAAAAAAATAGAAAATTAGTATGTGGAGTATTAGCAAGTTGCGCGATGTTGGCATTAGCTATAGGAATTATAACTACTAAACAGCCATTTAGTCAAAATGGAGGAAATATATTGCAAGCAAAAGTAGAGAAAGAAGATTTAAGCAAACAAAAGGATGCTTTAGAAACAAAAATTAATATCAATAAATTAGATGAAAAAGCATTAGTAGACTATGCAATAGATGCTCAAACTAGAAAAATAGATGCAAAAGAGTATATGGAGGATTTAAAATTTGCTATAGAAGCAAAACTTCCAGATGATTTTGAAGAAAATTTTTCAGCGGTTGGTATTTATATCAAAGGAGAGAATTCTAAAAAATATGATGTACTACAAAATTATGAGATCCGTTATAAAAACAAATCACAAACAAGGACAATTATATTAGGAGTAGGATTTAAAGATAGAAAGCCAATAAGAGATTATTATTTTGCTGATGTAAAGAAGATATCAAAAATAGGAGAGGTAGAGCTTAAAATTACACAATATGAAGATAGCTATTTAGCCATATTTAGTTACAAGGGCATGAACTATGATATTGAAACAAGAGGGATTACGCAAGAGGAATTAGTAGAGTTTTTGACTTCTTTGATTAGTAATAGTAAGAGTTATGAGCAAATAATAGTAAAAGATGAAGATATTAACGTCAATGAACCAATAGAAAATTCTAGTACCAATTATCCTAATTATTATGCAGGACGATATGTAGATAAGCAAGGAAAGAATGTGGTATTATTAAAAGTAGATACAAAGGAAAATAGACAAGAAATATGCAGTTTACTTGGCATTACAGAAAACAAAACAAAATTTGAAATAGCGAAATATTCTTATGAATATTTAACAGAATTACAAGATAAAATTAGCATAAAAATGATGAAAAAAGAATTGCCTTTTGTTACATCTTCTTCTATTATGGATGATAAAAATTGGATAGAAGTAGAAGTAACAACTAGTGAAGAAAGTGAATTGAAAAAGATAAGAGAATTAGATTCAATCGGTGGTGCAATCAGTATTCGTTATAATAAAGATGGAATGGCTAAAAAAGATATCTTGAAAGAAAAAGATTAAATTAACATGGAGAAGATAAGAGATGTTCTTATTCATTTATTTTAGGGAAGATAATTAGTTGAAAATTATCTTCCTTTTATGGTATACTAAAAATAGAATCATAATACATACTTAAAACGAATAAGAATAAAAGACGAAAGAAAGGATGAAGTAAATATGGAGCATAAGACGGTTGCAGAATTATATGAAAAGGAAATCAAAGAAAAGGATACTATTATTGCTTGCAGGAGCAATAATGAAATAAAGAGTTTAAATTATATTCCAAAACAGGATGACAAGATAGAATTAGTGGATGTAACTACAAGAGATGGGAGAAGAATTTATATAAGAGGTATTTTATATGTTATGAGCAAGGCCTTTAGTGAATGTTATCCTGAAGCACTTCTTACAGTGAACTACCAATTAACTAATGCAATGTACTGCCAAATAGATAATATGGAAGTCACTGATGAAATAATACAAAATGTTAGCCATAAAATGCAAGAGATTATTGGTAAAAATTTACCAATTCGAAAGATTGAAATGACAAAAGAAGAGGCAGAAAAATTCTATGATAAAGAAAAGACGATTAGAGGAAAACTACAATTAGACAATAGACAGAAAGATGAAGTTTCTTTGTATTTTTGTGAAGAATACTATAACTATTTTTATGGAGTTATGCCAATTAGTACAAGTTATGTTCAACATTTTGAAATAGTACCATATCATGAAGGACTGTTATTACGATATCCAAGCAAAACGAATCCACATGTTTTGGCACCAACTGTAACAAATCAAAAGCTATTTTCTACTTTGGAGGAATATAAAGATATTCATAGAGTACTAGATATTAATACAGTGTATAAACTAAATAGGCAGATTGTACAAGGAAATTCAGCAGAGTTAGTACTTCTTGCAGAAGCTTTACATGAAAAGAAAATATCTGATATTGCAGATAATATTGTAAATAGAAAAGGTGTAAAAGTAGTTTTAATTGCAGGACCATCATCTTCTGGAAAAACAACCTTTGCTAAAAGACTAGGAATTCAATTAAGACTAAATGGGTTAAAGCCAGTAACTATTTCAGTAGATAACTATTTTGTAGAAAGAAAAGATACTCCGTTAGATGCAGACGGAAAATATGATTTTGAATGTTTAGAAGCAATTGATTTAAAACTATTCAATGACCACTTAAACACACTATTAAATGGTGGAGAGATTCTATGCCCAACTTTTGATTTCAAAGAAGGTACAAAACAATATAATGGAGAGACTATGAAGCTTGCTGATGATGAAATTCTTGTTATAGAAGGGATTCACTGTTTGAATGATAAACTAACAGTTTCTATTCCAAAAGAAAAGAAATATAAAGTGTATATTAGTGCACTAACGGTATTAAATATTGACTATTATAACAGAATTTCAACAACAGACAGTAGATTAATTAGAAGAATGGTAAGAGACCATAATTTTAGGGGGTATAGTGCATTACATACTTTGCAAATTTGGGATTCTGTAAATCGTGGTGAAACAAAGCATATTTTCCCATTTCAAGAAGAAGCAGACAGCATGTTTAATACCTCATTAATCTATGAAATTTGTGTACTAAAAAAATATCTAATGCCATTGTTAGAAGAAATAGATAATACTAACCCAGAGTATGCAGAATCAAAACGTTTATATGAGTTTTTAAAATATTTTGAAGATATTGAAGATAAATATGTACCAGAGAACTCTTTATTAAGAGAATTTATTGGTGGCAGTGTTTTTGAGTATTAGCGTCAGGTTGGGGACGTCCCCAAC